>NZ_DATILJ010000022.1:0-8561 GCF_035476535.1 Aquabacterium sp. | reverse complement strand
TCAGCCGCGCCAGAACTGCGGCGTGAACAGCACCAGCACCGGCAGCAGCTCGATGCGGCCCAGCAGCATGCCGACCGTGCAGACCCAGGTCTGGAAGTCGCTCAGTGTGCCGTAGTTGAGCGCCGGCCCGACCTCGCCCATGCCGGGGCCGATGTTGTTGACGCAGGCGATGACAGCGGTGAAGGAAGACACCACGTCGAGCCCCGAGAACAGCAGCAGCATCGTCAGCGACACGATGGTCGCGCCATAGATCATCATGTAGGCCAGCACGCTCTGCAGCACCTGCGGCGGCACCACGGCGTCGCCCATGACCACCGGGTTGACGACGCTGGGGTGCACGATGCGCACCAGCTCCCGTTGCGACTGCTTGAACAGCAGCAGCACGCGAATCATCTTGATGCCGCCGCCGGTGGACCCGGCGCAGGTGGCGAAGCAGCCGAGCCCGATCATCAGCACCGGCGCAAAAGGCGGCCACAGCGCGTAGTCGGAAATCGCATAGCCGCCGGTGGTGGCGACCGAGATCACATGAAATGCCGCGTGGCGCAGCGATTCGAGGTAGTTGGCGTGCTTGCCGTGCGCCGCCAGGTAGAGCGAGATCAGCGTTATCGCGCCGAACACCACGCCGAAGTACGCGCGCAACTCCGGGTCGACCCACAGCACGCGCGCCGAGCGGCTTCGCCAGGCAATGAAGTACAGCGCAAAGCTGACGCCGGAGAGCATCATGAAGACCATGCCGACGAGCTCGATGGCCGGCGAACGCCAATGGGCGAAGCTGGCATCGTGCGAGGACAGCCCGCCCAGGCTCACGGTCGAGAACATGTGCATCAGCGCATCGGCCCAGTTCATGCCGGCCACGCGGTAGGCGATCAGGCAGGCGACAGACAGCACCGCGTAGACCGTCCACAGTCCCCGCGCGGTGCTCGAGATGCGCGGCGTCAGTTTCTGGTCCTTCATCGGCCCCGGGGTCTCGGCCCGGAACAGCTGGGTACCGCCGACACCGAGCATCGGCAGCACGGCCACCGCCAGCACCACGATGCCCAGCCCACCGACATAGTTGAGAAAGCAGCGCCAGACGTTGATCGACATCGGCAGCGCGTCCAGCCCGCTGAGCACGGTGGCGCCGCTGGCCGAGAAGCCCGACATCGCCTCGAAGTAGGCGTCGGTCACGCTCAGGGCCGGCATCGCCAGCATCAGCGGCAGCGCCGCGAACGCCGGCAGCACGCCCCAGATCAGGCTGACCAGCAGGAAGCCGTCGCGCGGCTGCAGTTCGCGGCGATAGCGCGCCGTCGCCACGCTGACGCTCAGGCCGACGCCGAGCGTCACCAGCGTGGCCACGGCAAAAGCACGCTCGGCGCCGTCGTGGCCGAACCAGGCAAAGGCCAGCGGCAGCAGCATCAGCAGCGCAAACAGCACGACGATGCGGCCGACCAGCGAGACGACAGCGAGCAGCGGATGCGACATCAGAAGAACATCGCGCCGACCTGGAACAGGCGCTCGACTTCACGCACCATGCGCTTGTGCGGCAGGAAGACGATGACGTGGTCGCCGGTCTCGATCACCGTGTCGTGGTGCGGGATGATGACTTCGGCCGCATCGCCAACGCCCCGCACCAGCGCGCCGATCTGCGAGCCCGCGGGCAGCGCCACTTCCTCGATGCGGCGGCCGACCACCTTGGACGACTTGCGGTCGCCATGCGCCACCGCTTCCAGCGCTTCGGCGTCGCCACGGCGCAGCGAGTACACGGCCTCGACATGGCCGCGTCGAACGTGCGTCAGCAGCTCGCCGATGACCGTCTGCGCCGGCGACAGCGCGATGTCGATCTGCGTGCCCTGCACCAGGTCGGCGTAGGCCCGGCGATTGATCAGCGCCAGCACCCGCTTGGCACCCAGGCGCTTGGCCAGCAGGCAGGCCATGATGTTGTCTTCGTCGTCGCTGGTCAGCGCGAGAAACAAGTCGGTGTCGCGCACGTTGGCGTTCTCGAGCAGTTCCTCGTCGGTCGAGTCGGCGTTGAGCACCAGGGTGTCCCCCGGCAGCTGCGTCGCGAGGTATTCGCAGCGCTGCGCATTGGCCTCGATCACCTTGACGCGGCAGTCTGCCGCCAGCTGGCGCGCCAGGCGCAGGCCGACCTTGCCGCCGCCGGCGATCAGGACGCGCCGCACCGGCTCGTCGCGCAGGCGCAAGGTGTCGAGCACGCGGCGAATGTCCTTCGTCGCAGCGAGCACGAAGACCTCGTCCCCGGGTTCGATGCGCGTGGCACCGTCGCACAGGATCTGGCGGTCGCTGCCCCGCTCGTCGGTGCGGTAGATCGCGACGAAGCGCATCGCGCTGCGCGGCACCAGCTGCGGCAGCTCGGAGATGATGTGGCCGACCATCGCGCCGCCGCTGATCGCGCGCACCGCGATCAGGCTCACCCGGCCGCGTGCGAACTCCAGCACCTGCAAGGCCTCGGGGTATTCAACCAGCTTGTGGATGTAGCGCGTGACCGAGGCTTCGGGGCAGATCACCTTGTCGACGCCGAAGGAGGCCCGTGTATCGGGCGTCTGGCCGTCCTGGAATTCGGCCGCGCGCAGCCGCGCGATGGTCGTCGTGACGTTGAACAGGTCGCGTGCGATCTTGCAGACGACCAGGTTGGTCTCGTCCAGCGCGGCGCAGGCGATCAGCATCTCGGCGTCGGGCGCCCCGGCGGCCTCGAGCACGGCGGGATGGATGCCGTTGCCGGTGACACCGCGCAGGTCGAGCCGGTTCTGCAGCGCCCGCAGGCGGCGCGGGTCGGTGTCGATCACGGTGATGTCGTTCTTCTCCGACACCAGGCTCTCGGCCACGCTCTCGCCAACGCGGCCTGCGCCGAGGATGATGATGTTCATCGCGCCGACTGTCCTGCCGCGTGATCCAACGCTCCGTCAGCGTGCAGCGCCAGGATGTCGGCGATCGCGCGATTCAGTGGCGTCGGCACGCCCTTGCGCTGCCCCAGTTCCACGACGCCGCCGGAGAGCCAGCGGACCTCCAGGCGACTGCCTCGCTCGAGATCGTGATGCATCGAGGAGGTCATGTCATGCGCCACGTCGTCCGCCAGCTGGAGGCGCACTTCAGCGTAGTTCTCGGGCAAATCCACGCCATGGGCCCGGCCGACCGCAACGACCTCGCGCATCACCTCGAGCAGGAAGGCACGGGTCTGCGAATTCTCGCGGATCGGGCCGATGGGTTTGCGAATCGTCGTCGTGGTCCCCGACAGCCCGACCAGGAACACGTACTTCTGCCAGATCTCGCGCTGGATGTTCCCGGAGCATTCCGCGTTGATGCCCCCAGCGAGGCAGGCATCGAGCAGCGCCTGCCCCCGTGCCGAGCGCGAGCCATCGAACTCGCCGAACAGCAGCCTCTGCATCGGCCCTGTCTGGCGGATGACACCGGGCCTGTCGATCGTCGTCGCCACGTAGCCGACACCGCCCATGATCTGCGACGCGTCGTAGGCGGCGCGCAGGGATTGATCCTTCAGAACACCGTTCTGGAACGAGATGAGGGTGGTGCCCGCGCCAACCAGGGGCCGGATCTGCTGCAGCGCAGATTCCGTGTCCCACAGCTTGACGCAGAGCATGACGAAGTCGACAACGCCGACTTCGGCCGGCGTGTCGGTCGCGGCGACGCGTGGAATGTGCAGGGGCTCCGGGCCCTCCACGCGCAGGCCTTCGCTGCGCAGGGCGCGAAGGTGACTGCCGCGCGCGATGAAGTGCACCTCCGCACCCCCTTTGCAAAGCCGAGCGCCGAAGTAGCCGCCCAGCCCACCCGAGCCCATGAACGCGATACGCATGGCCTGCCGCTCCTTCCAGTGCCCGGCTGGAGCATACCCTCACGGTCTCCTCGGACCGTCCAGTTTGCGCGCCTATCGGCGCAGCGCCCGATGATGACCGGCGCGCCCAGGCGGCAGCGATCGCAGCGCCAGTGGGCGAAGCCCGCTTGTGGACGTCCCCACGATGGAAGATTCAGGCCTCGGGTTGGTGGCAAACCACTTCGATGTTGTGCCCGTCCGGCCCAATGACGAAAGCTGCATAGTAGTTCGCGTGGTAGCGCGGTCGCAGACCAGGCGCACCATTGTCTTTGCCCCCCGCCGCCAGAGCCGCGCGATAGAAAGCTTCGACTTGCTGGCGATTCTCGGCCGTGAACGCTAGGTGAAGATGCGCCGGCTTCTCCTCGGTTTGGTACAGGCACAATGAAGCCTCACCTTGTGGGCTCAACTCGACACCATAGGTCGGCGGCCCCTCCGACACTACCGCTATGCCGAGCGGTTCGAGTGCCTTGAGGAAGAACGCTTTGCTCGCTGCATAGTCGCTGACTCCGAATTTGACGTGGTCAAACATGAGCTCTCCTGAAGTGCGTGGGCCTGCGCGAAGCCTGACGAATGAGGCGGAGACAACGGCTTGGCGCCAGGCCGTTGGCTCTCGCCTTGATGGAAGGGCTAGCGGATAAACCTTCGCAAATGCCGTGGCGACAATGTGATGCTTGGGCATCGTCATTCCTCCTGTGTGTTGGGGCTTGAAACGCACCAGACCGGCGGCATGGTGCGAACTCCGGCGGAGGTTCAGCTCCTTGCTGTCGGTTCAGCCGCTGCGCGACGCGCGCAGAGATGCCTGCCAGCCGCCACTTCGACAAAACCGGCGCTGCGGTAGAGCGCCAGTGCAGGCGCGCGGTCGCTGCGCACCGTCAGCGTCACGCGCGGCAGGCCGCGCTGCACGAAAGCCCAATGGCAAGCGGCGGCGATCAACGCGCGCCCCGTTCCGCGGCGCCGCGCGGACGGGGCGACGGCCAGAAAATCGATGTAGGCATCGCCGGCCGCCCTGTCGTGCTGGACGTAGAGGTAGCCGACGACATCTCCATCACCGTCCGGGTGGCGCGCGACCAGCAGCCGGTGCTCGTCGTCACGCGTGCTCAGCAGCGTGTCCGGTGTCAGGTAGCCCTCGGGGAAATCGGCGGCGTGCAATGCGGCAGCCTCCAGGGCGGCCTTGTGATCGCCGGCACTGTCGGCCACTGACGCCGGCCAGGCAGGCCCGGCTGCCGGCGTGTCGGGGGCCGTCGCGCACAGCACGTGGTTGACGAGCCGGTCCTCGAAACCCTCGGCCGCATAGGCAGCGCACAGCAAAGCCTCGTCGGCCTGGGGAAAGGCGTCCAGACGGACGATCACCGGCGGCAAGGCGTCGCGCAGCGCGACGATCAGGCTGCGTGCCAGCGCCGAGGCGCGCAGCGCATCGGCCGCCGCGAAGCCGGGGGCGAGCAGCGGCCCGCGCAACCACGCACGGCCGAGCTCCGGAGCCAGCACCGCGCCGATCGTGCCGAGCCAGGCACTGCTGTCAGCGCGCGCCAGCGGCCGCGCGCTCAGGAACAGCGCCTCACCGTCGGGGTGGCCGAGCATTTCGTCGGCCAGCGCCTGCGGGCTGCTGCCCTGCTCGAAGTGCAGGCAGCGCACCTGCCCGTCGTCGCGCTGGTTGGCCTGGAAGGCGAAGGCTGCCAGCGCTGCCCACTGCGCGCGTGGCACCGCCGCGATGTCGAAGGAATGCGCCGCGTCATGCATCGGCGCCGATATTAGGCCGCCGCGCCCTCAGGCGCCAGTCTGCACGGGCGCCGGGTACTCGTCGGCGTTGCAGACGATGCCGCGGCGTTCGAAGTCCCAGCGCGGCGGCGCGAAGACATCCACCAGCCGACCCACGTCGGGACCGATGTTGCGGCTGGTGTGCACGACCTTCGGCGGCACCACCAGCAGCGACGGGCTGCCCATCTCCGCTTGTTCGTCCTCGCGCCACAGGCTCATGTCCGGGCCCCAGGGATAACGCAGATGGTGCACGTAAGTGCCCTCCAGGGCCAGCGAGCCCTGCTCGAAGTCGGCATGGCTGTGCGGGCTGAGCTGGTGCACGTCGCGCGGTGCGCGGCGCGGCATCAGCGGGTTGACCATCAGCTTGGTGCTGCGGAAGACGCGCATCGTACTGTCGGCCGTGACGTAAGCCGGCAGATGGTAGCTACGCAGCTTGAAGCCGGCGGGCGGATCGGGCCAGGCCACCAGCGGCGCCGCGTCGGGGTTCGGCACCGCGTAGGCCGCGGCGTTGTCGGCCAGCGGCAGCAGATCGGCGGCGTCGGTCGAGAAAATGCGCGCCAGCAGGCCGCTGCCGCGGACCTCGATCAGCGTGCGCCCCGGCGGCAGGATGCTCAGGCTGTCGGCCTTCGCCTCCAGCGTGTGCGTGCCGGCCACCAGGCGCGCCGACAGGCCGGCGGTCTCGGGCAGCAGCAGCATGTACTCATCGGGGTTGTCGCGCGTCAGGCGGTCGCCCTCCGCGACGCGCGAGACGACGACGATGAAGTTGGCGCCGCGTGTCACCCAGCTCTGCGCGCTGGTGTCGCCGTCGAGCTGGCGTGGCGGGCTGGCGTGGTGGCGCGCGGTGGTGGCAATCTGAGAGGGCAGCAGCGGCATCGTCATGTCTCCGTGGGGGTGGGCCCTTCGCTGGCGCCTTCGCGAGCCGCCTTCAGGCGTTGCAGGATGGCGGGCAGGCGTTGCACGGCCTGGTGGTGCAGGCTTTCGTAGAGGCTGCTGCCGTGCGCGTCGATGGCGACGGTGGCTGGCCCCAGCGCCTCGACGTCCAGCGTCAGCAGGCGGAACTGCGCGATGTAGTCGGTCCAGTGCACGGCCAGCACGCTGCGAATCGCCTGCGACAGCGGCGTGCAGCCGCCGCCCAGGAACGACAGGTAGGCACAGCCCTGGCGCTGCATCGCGGCGACGCTGTCGGCGTCGAGCCCGCCCTTGCCGCCGACCAGCCGCAGCCCGCAGCCTTCGATCAGGCGCGGCATGAACGGGTTGTAGCGCGTGCTCGTCGTCGGGTTCAGGTACAGCGCCTCGTGGCCGCCGTCGTCGCGTTCGCGGTTGAAGCAGCTCAGGTGCATGAAAGCGCCATCGCGCAGGTCGACCGGCAGCGGCGCTCGCCGGTCCAGGTGCTCGACCATGCGCTGATGCGTCGGCAGGCCGATCGACATGCTGACCGGGCCGCTGAGCAGCACGCGGTCGCCGGCGCGGAGCTCGTCGATATCGGCGCGTGCCAGCGGCAAGGTCAGGTGGTGGGTGTGGCTCATTGGTTCACTCAATGCGTTCGACGCGGCCGTCGTTGTGGATGCGGGCGCGCGTGCGGCGGTTGATCCAGCAGTTCAGGCTCACGGCCACCGGCACGAAGCCGTGCGAGCCTGAATACTCGATGTGCACGGCCATCGCCGTGGTGTCGCCGCCGGTGCCCATGGGCCCGAAGCCGAGCTCGTTGATCGCCGCCAGCAGCCGCGCCTCCATGCGTTCCAGCATCGGCTCGGGGTTGGTGCGACCGAAGGGGCGCAGCACCGCCTCTTTGGCGATGCGCGCGGCATGGTCGAAGGTGCCGCCGATGCCGACGCCCACGACCATCGGCGGGCAGGCCTGCGAGCCGGCCTGCACCACGGTGTCGAGCACAAAACGCTCGATCGCCTCCAGCGGCGGGTAGACGAAGGTCTGCAGCGCCTCCCAGCGCCCGGTGCCCATCGCCTTGGGCGCGCAGGTGATCTCGACATAGTCGGCATCGTCGATCAGGTCGACCGTGACGATCGGGATGTCCTTGCCGCTGTGGCTGCGCTCGTGCGTCAGCGGGTTGGTCACCATCTTCAGGATCGGCGGGTCGATGCGCGCGGCCAGCAGCGCGAAGCCGTCGACGATGGCCTGCTTGACGGGCCCGTCGAACTGCACGCGCGTGCCGACCTTGAGGCTGTAGACCGGGATGCCGACATCCGAGCAGACCAGTCCACCGCTGCTTTCGGCGGCCTGCGCGCTGTCGACCATGATGGCGATCGTGGCGCGGCCGAGTTCGCCGCGTTCGCGGCCGCCGGCGGCGCGCAGTGCGCGCTGCGTGTCGTCGGGCACCTTCTTCAGCGACCACTCGTAGAGGTCGGCCGTCAGGTCGCGGATCTGTTCACTGCGGATTGTCATTGCAAGGTCCTCATGGCTGCAGCAGGCCGGCGGTGCGCGCGCGCTGGCGCGCCAGCCCGAGCACGGCGTCCAGCGTCGGCACCGGCATCGCCACCGCCGCGGCGCACTCGACAAGCGCCCCGAGGATGGCCTCGATCTCCACCGTGCGGCCGGCTTCCAGGTCCTGCAGCATGGAGGTCTTGATGTGGCCGAGCTGGCGTGTCTGCGCGATGCGCTGCGCCGGCTCGACGTCGAGCACCAGTCCCAGGCGGCCGCCGACGCCGATGGCTTCTTCCATCATGCGCATGAACAGCGCGTACAGCTTCGGGTCGTCGATCATCTCGTCGCTGGCGGCGCCGGTCAGCAGGCTCACCGGGTTGAAGCAGGCATTGCCGAGCAGCTTGACCCAGATGTCGCGGCGGATGTCGGCGCTGAGCTCGGCCGCGAAGCCGGCGCCGCGCAGTCGATCGGCCAGCGCCTGCGCGCGCGCGCTGCGGCCGCCGGCCGGCTCGCCGAGCACCAGGCGCGAGCCCGCGCCGTGCACGACGACGCCGGGCTGCGGGCAGTGGCACGCCGCGAAGACGCTCAGGCCCAGCACCTGCGG
>NZ_DATILJ010000021.1:0-50149 GCF_035476535.1 Aquabacterium sp. | reverse complement strand
CCGCTGCAACGCCTGCTGCAGGCCACAGCCGGCCGCAGCGACCTGGTGCTGGCGGTGATGATCGTGGCCATCGTCTTCATGATGATCCTGCCGCTGCCGCTGTGGCTGGTGGACACGCTGATCGCGGTGAACATGACGCTGTCGGCCGTGCTGCTGATGGTGGCGATGTACCTGCCTTCGCCGCTGGCCTTCAGCTCCTTCCCCAGCGTGCTGCTGATCACCACGCTGTTCCGGCTGGGCATCAGCATCGCCACCACGCGGCTGATCCTGCTGCAGGCCGATGCCGGCCACATCATCGACACCTTCGGCAACTTCGTCGTCGGCGGCAACCTGGTGGTCGGGCTGGTGGTGTTCCTGATCCTGACCATCGTGCAGTTCATCGTCATCACCAAAGGCGCCGAGCGGGTGGCCGAGGTCGGCGCGCGCTTCTCGCTGGATGCGATGCCGGGCAAGCAGATGTCGATCGACGGCGACATGCGCGCCGGCACCATCGACATGGACGAGGCGCGCCGCCGCCGCATGCTGGTGGAGAAGGAGAGCCAGCTCTACGGCGCGATGGACGGCGCGATGAAGTTCGTCAAGGGCGACGCCATCGCCGGGCTGATCATCGTTGCCGTCAACCTGCTGGGCGGCATGCTGATCGGCGTGGTGCAGCGTGGCATGCCTGCCGGCAAGGCGATGCAGACCTATTCGATCCTGACCATCGGCGACGGGCTGGTGGCGCAGATTCCGGGGCTGTTCATCAGCATCTGCGCCGGCATCATCGTCACCCGCGTGACCACCGGCGACGGGCCCAGCAACGTCGGCCGCGACATCGTCGCGCAAATGCTGGCGCAGCCCAAGGCGCTGCTGATCGGCGCGGCCATCGCGCTGGGCATGGGCCTGATCCCGGGCATGCCCTGGCCGGTGTTCATCGCGCTGTCGTTGGTGGTGGGTGGTGTCGGCTTCGCGCTGCAGCGCGGCACGCGGCGCGTCGTCGACGAGAGGACCGGTGCGGTCACCGAGGTGCCGGCCATGCAGGCCGCCGGTGCGCCGGCGGGCGCACGCAAAAAGGGCGAGCCCGGCGACGAGTTCGTGCCCACCGTGCCGCTGCTGATGGACGTGGCCGCGGGCCTGCAGCAGAGCTTCAACGCCGAGGCCTTGAACGACGAGCTGCTGAAGATCCGCCGCGCGCTGTACTTCGACCTCGGCGTGCCCTTCCCCGGCATTGCGCTGCGCTTCAACGAGGCGCTGCCGGCCGAGAGCTACAACATCCTGCTGTCCGAGGTGCCGGTGTCGCAGGGCCGGCTGCGGCCGCACCACCTGTTGGCGCGCGAGACACCGGCACACCTGGAGGCCCTGGGCCTGCCCTTCGAGGCCGACCGCAAGTTCCTGCCCAACCTGCCGACGATCTGGGTTGCCGACAGCCTGCGCGACACGTTGACCCAGGCCGGCATCGGCGTGCTGGACTCGAACCAGGTGCTGACCTACCACCTGGCCTTCGTGCTGAAGAAGCATGCCGCCGACTTCATCGGCATCCAGGAAACCCGGTTCCTGCTGACACAGATGGAAGCCCGCTTCCCCGACCTGGTGAAGGAGGCGCAGCGTGTGCTGCCGGTGCAGAAGATCGCCGAGATCCTGCAGCGCCTGGTCTCCGAGGATGTCTCGGTGCGCAACCTGCGTGCGGTGCTGGAGGCCCTGATCGAATGGGGCCAGAAGGAGAAAGACTCCGTTCTGCTAACTGAATATGTACGCGGCGCCCACAAGCGCTGGATCAGCCACAAGTACAGCAGCGGGCAGAACCTGTTGCCGGCCTACCTGCTGGCGCCCAAGGTCGAAGAGACGGTGCGCGGCGCCGTGCGCCAGACCAGCGCCGGCAGCTACCTGGCGCTGGACCCGGCGGTGGGTAAACGCCTGGTCGACAACCTGAAGAAGAGCGTCGGCGACCTGGCCACACGCGCGCAGCGTCCGGTGCTGCTGACCAGCATGGACATCCGCCGCTACCTGCGCAAGCTGATCGAGCAGGACCTGTACGACCTGCCGGTGCTCAGCTACCAGGAGCTGACGCAGGATGTCAACATCCAACCGCTGGCCCGCGTGGAGCTGTGATGTCAGCCGCCATGTCGGGCCTTGTGTCAGGCGTTCAACTGCGCCAGGGCCGCATCGACGCTGTCGCTCACCGGGAAGAGTGTGAGGAAGCCGCTCATCTCGAACACCTCGCGCACATTGCCATGCACGCCGGACACCGCCACCCGGCCTTGCGGGCTGCCGGCGCGCAGTTTCTTGGCCGCCAGCAGCAGCACGCGCAGGCCGGCCGAGCTGATGTAGTCCAGGCCGGCCAGGTCGAACAGCAGCCGCGCACCGCCGGTGTCCAGCACCTCGCGCAGGCCACGTTCGAGGTCGGGCGAGTTGTGGCTGTCCAGGCGGCCCTGCAGCCGTGCCACGTGCACGCTGCCAACCTGACTGAGCTCGAATGCCATGCGAAGGTGCTCCGTGGGGTGAGCGTTTTGGGGATGGGCGCCAGCATAGCCGAGGCTTGCCGATGAGTGCCGCTGCACACGAGTTGCGCGTGCTGGACGGCCTGCATGCGGGCGCCCGCGCACCGCTGGAGGATGACAGCAGCGTGCGCGTGGCCATTGGCTCGGCATGGGACAACGACATCGTGCTCAGCGATCCCGGCATCGACGGCCGCCATGCGCTGCTGCAGTGGGACGCCGGCGCGCGCCGCTGGCACCTGCTGGCCGATGAACAGGCCGCGCCGGGCCTGGGTCACGCCCTGGGCGAGCCCGTGGCGCTGGGGCCGGTGCGGGTAACCGTGGCCGCCGCCAACGACCGCTTCGAGCTGCATCCCGGACCGGCCGAGCCTGAACCGGCTTTGGTGGACGAGCCGGTGCACGAAGAAGTTGCCGAAGCCGAAGTGGCTATCTCTCCAATGGATCGGCCACGGCGCCGATGGCAGCACCTGCTGGTGCTGGGCTGCGGCCTGCTGGTGGCCCTGGTGGCCGCCGGGCTGTGGCAGTTCTCGCCGGCGATCGGCGAGATCGAGTCACCGGCACGGCCGGCGCCTCCCGCCACAGCCACGCCGATCGCCGCGGTGCAGGCCGCGACGCCCGATTACCGCAGCGCCGTGCATGCGGTATTGAAAGCCCAGGGCCTGGACACCGCGCTGCAGGTGCAAGGCTCGGCGGCCAAGCCGGTCGTCACCGGTCTGCTGGCCGACGCCGCCACGCTGGAGACGTTGGCCCAGGCGCTGGCCCGCCTGACGCCGCGCCCGGGCCTGCAGGTGGGGACGATCGACCAACTGCGTGCCGCGCTGCGCGACGGCGGGCTGCGTGTGCCGGCGACGCTGCAGATGAGCATCGATGCGAGCGGCGCCTTGCGCCTGTCCGGCCCCATCGCCAGCGAGGCCGCCGCCATCGACCTGCAGCAGCGTGTGCAGACCCTGCTGCCGGCCGGCGTGCCCGTACAGGCGGCCTTCGACACGCCGGCAGGTTTAGCGGCGCGCTTCATCGCCGACGCACAGGCCCAGGGCTTCAAGCTTGACGGCCGCTTCGACGGCCAGCAGCTGGCCCTCACGCTCGATCTGCCGGAATCCGATCAAGCGCGCTGGGAGCAGTGGCTGGCCACCAGGCACAAGCAGCTGGCCGGTGCGCTGCGCTTCACCGCCACCTTGCGCAGCGCGCCACCGCCACCGCGCAGCGACCAAGGCCTGCCCTTCCGCGTCAGCAGCATCGTCGGCGGTGAATCGCCCTACCTGGTGCTGAGCGACGGCTCGCAGCTGCTGCCCGGCGCGCAGCGCGGCGACGTGACGCTGCTGCAGATCGACAACGATGCCCTGCTGCTGCAACGCGGCAGCCAGACCTTCAAGGTGCCCCGATGAATCCAGCCCTGCTGCAGACCCCGCTGCCCCAAGACCTGTTGCCCCAAACCCCGCTGCAGCGCGCGCTGCAAGGCGACGATGCCCAGGCGGTGTGGCTCGCGACATCGAAGCGCCTGGCGACGCTGCGGCAGCAGGTCTTGCAGCAGCTGGACCAGGGCCTGGCGCCCGGCGACTACGCCCGCTGCCGGCAGCTGCTGGCCATGTGCGAAGCAGCGCTGCGCGTGCTGCAGACCCTGTCACCCACCGCGACCGAAACGCCGCCCCTCGGACCGGCGGCCGGCTTGCTGCCGCGCCCGGTCATTGCCTGAAACCTAACCCACCACTGGAGCGCCCATGGCCACCACCCCGATTGCCTCGTCGACCGCCGGTCTGAACTTCGACTTCCTGAACGGCAGCATCGCCAAGGTCGTGCAGACCAAGGAGAGCGACCTGCGCACGCTGATCGGCTCGATGGGCGACAACCCGACCACCGCCGACCTGCTGTCGCTGCAGCAGCAGGTGCAGCAATGGACGCTCACCACGCAGGTGCAGAGCACGGTGATCAAGGAAGTGGCTGACGCGCTGAAGGGCATCGTGCAGAAGGCGGGCTGAGGTCCGCGAGGCCAGCGCCTGATCAAGGCGCGGGGCGGCTGGCGGCCCCGCGTGCACGCCTTGCATCGACGCTTGGAAGTCGGTGCCAGTGCCGGTGCCGGTACGTTCCTCCCGTGCTTGAATGCATGTCCCACCGGCTTGCACGGTGTCGACGAATGTCGCCTTGCGCGTATCCTTTCGCGCTGTGAACTTTGACGCCGGCCTGGCCGGCAACTCGATCGTCGGCTACCGGGCCACCCGTCGATCGCGCTCCGATGGCCTGATGAAGGAAGGAACGAGGATCATGCCCAGCCTTGAAGAATTCAGGCAGCTTGTGCACGAAGGCAAGCTGAGCGAGGCCTTTACAGCCTACGAACTCGACTTCAATTCGGAGGCGTTCGACATCTTCGGCAAGCAGGACGTGCAGGGCTACGAGACCGACATCTACTGGTCGTTCGAGGGGCCCAACAAGATCAAGATGAACAAGAGCGCCAGCTCCGATGGCGGTACCGGCAAGAAGATCTACTACCTGCCCTGGAATACCAAGAAGGTGACCAGCGTTCAACTGGACGGCACGAGCCCAGGCTACTTCGTGACATCGCACTTCAGCAACTGCCGCTTCACGATGAACTACCTCGACGCCGAGGGAAAGTCGGTGTTCGTGCAGCACGTCGCGGGCGATACCGGCGGCGGATCAATGGCAAAGGGCACCCAGGAGCGCGACGACCTTGAAATCAAAGTACCGCAGGCCGTGCGCACGCGTCGCTTCTCCGTCAGCGGCCACAAGGCATTCGCGAAGAGCGGAAGGGAGCTCATGAAGGAGCGGGCGAAGCAGGGCACCACCTACTACGACAGCTGCGCTCGGGTCTTCGGCGTCCGCAGCACGTCCGGCGGCTGGGTGTTCTATATGCAGGACATCGATCACAAAGAAAAGGTCATCGGTTTCAAGGATTCCAAGTGAAACGGTTCGATTAGGCCGGCGCTGCGGGTCTTCGAACCTGGGACCAGGGCGCACGGAGCGAAAAAGACTGGGTGCTGTCACTCAGTTTCGGTGGCCGAATGACAGCCGCGACCGAAAGCTGCCTGTCGGCGGCCGCACTGGCGAATGGCGGCTGAACCCCGGAAGCAGCCCGACGTCAGCGACCAGGCCGGTGGCATGAGCCAGCATGGCTCTGGGCAACTGGCCAGCGACCGCTTCCAACGATCTTGAACTGGGGCTCTCGGCCCGTTGCGGTCGTTCGGTTGTTGTTCTGAGAGCCGACATTCGATTGTTGAGTCCTGCGGAGTGGCCGGGATTCCGCCCCGCCGGGGCGGAATCCCGGCCACGTCCAAGTACGCCGGCATCGAATGGCGCCCCCGACCGAACGACCGCAATGGGCCGACTGCAGTCGCACTCATGTGCACCGACGCGCCAAGCGTGGCGGGTGGCGCTTGGCGCAATGGACCACTGAAATGCAGGACCACGCCATGAAGACCATCGTCGTCAGGCCCGCGGTCGCGGCGGACATCGACCCCATCGCGTCGCTGTTCGATGCCTACCGCCAGTTCTATGGCCAGCCGGCCGACCTGGCCCTGGCGCGCCGATTCATCGCTGACCGGTTCGGCAAGCAGGAGTCCGTGCTGCTCGTCGCCGGCACCGGTGCGCCCATCGCGGCCTTCTGCCAGCTCTACCCCACGTTCTGCTCGGTCGAGGCGCGCAAGATCCTGACCCTGTACGACCTCTTCGTGGCGCCCGCGGCACGACAGCATGGCCTGGGGCGGGCGCTGCTGCTCGCGGCAGAGCAGTTCGCGAAGGACGAGGGCTATGCCCGGATGGACCTGACCACCGCGCGAACGAATGCGCCGGCCCAGGCGCTTTACGAATCCCTCGGCTGGCAACGCGATGAGGTCTTCTTCGCGTACAACCGCCACATCAGGCCATGAGCGTCATGTCGAACTCCAAGTACCCGCCCGCCCTGAACGCCCTGGACGTGGCGCCGCCCGCGAAGCAGACGACCTATCCCGAGCCCTTCGCGACGTGGGTCGGCGGACGAGAGAAGCGCCGGCTCGGCGAGGCGTTCGGCCTGTCGAACTTCGGCGTCAATCTCACCCGGCTCAAGCCCGGCGCGGTGTCCTCGGTGCGGCATGGGCACAGCAAGCAGGAGGAGTTCGTCTACATCCTCGAAGGCGCTCCGACCCTGGTGACCGACAGCGGGCCGACGCGTCTGGCGCCAGGCATGTGCGCCGGGTTCAAGGCCGGCAGCGGCGATGCGCATCACCTGAAGAACGACACCGCCGAGGATGTCTGGTACCTGGAGGTCGGTGATCGCACGCCAGGCGACGCGGCGACCTACCCGGACGACGACCTGGCCGTCGTCACGCAGGACGGTGCCTACCTGTTCACGCGCAAGGATGGCTCGCCGCATGCGTAGCGCGACGAGCCGGATCAGCGAGACTGCGATCGAGCTGCAGGTGGCGCGGCTTCCCGCTGTGCCCGGCGCACCGTGAGGCTCAATGCCCGCGTCGCGGTGCGGAGCAGCAAGCGGGTACGACGCCGCTGTGGGCGCCGGCCGCTTTACTCGCCGTAAGGAATCCAGACATTCTTCACCTGCACCGCATGGCGCAGCAGCAGCGGCCCTTCGGCAACGCGCGCGTCGAACCAGTCGATGGCGCGGCCGTTGTCGACCAGCGTGCGTTTCAGGTTGCCGATCGACAGCTTCTCGGCCATCGCACTCAACTCGGCCGAGCCGAAGGCCCACAGGCCGTCGACATCGTCGTGTTCGGCCAGCGTGCGGGCGAGGGTCTGGCTGGCGCCGGTGACGATGTTGATCACGCCGGCCGGCAGGTCCGAGGTCTCCAGCACCTGGTAGAGATCGGTGGCCACCAGCGCGGCGGTTTCGCTGGGCACGACGACCACGCGGTTGCCCATTGCGAGCAGCGGCGCGACCAGGCTGACGAAGGCCAGCAGCGGCGCTTCGGGCGGGCAGACCACACCCACCACGCCGAGTGGCTCGGGCAGCGCCAGCGCCACGCCGCGCAGCGGTGGCTGGTGTACGCGGCCTTCATATTTGTCGGCCCAGGCGGCGGCGCTGAACAGGCGGCCGATCGCGGCCTCGACTTCGGCGCGGGCCTGCTCTGGTGTCGCGCCGGTCAGCGCGGCGATGCGTTCGGCGAACTCGCGGCCGCGCGCCGACAGGTTCTCGCCCAGGTAGTACAGCACCTGCGCCCGGTTGTGCGCGCTGGCCTTGGACCAGCCTTCGGCGGCGCGCGCGGCGGCCACCGCGTTGCGGATGTCCTTGCGGTTGCCGGCGCCCACTTCGCCGGTTAGCGTGCCGTCGGCCGCGAACTGCGGCAGCTCGTGGTTGCCGTCGGGCCGCGCCTGCTTGCCGCCGATGAACAGCTTGGCCGTGCGGTCGATCGCCGGCATCGCGAAGACGTTCGACAGGTCCGGCGCGGCGGCCGGCACCGCGGGGCTTGCCGGCGCTGCCGCCAACGCGCTTGACGGCGCCGTCGACGCGGTGGCCGCACGCAGCGGCAACGCCGCCCAGGCCGCTGGCTTCAGGTATTCGAAACAGCCCTCGCGCCCGCCCTCGCGGCCGAAGCCCGATTCGCGCGTGCCGCCGAAGCCGACCGCGGCATCGAACAGATTGGTCGCGTTGACCCACACCACGCCGGCGATCAGCTTGGGCGCGATGTCCAGTGCCAGGCCGATGTTCTCGCTCCACACGCTGGCCGACAGGCCGTAGCGGCTGTTGTTGGCCAGCAGCACCGCTTCGTCCGGCGTGCGGAACGTGCCGGTCACCAGTACCGGGCCGAAGATCTCCTCGCGCATCACGGTGGCGCCGGGCTGCGTGCCGGTGATCAGCGTGGGTGGGTAGAAGCAGCCGATGCCCGGGCAGGCGGCTTGTGCGCCGGGGGCCTGGTAGACCGCGCCGCCTTCGGCCTCGGCGGTGGCCACCAGCGACTGGATGCGTTCCAGCTGCGCCGGCGCAACGATGGCGCCCATGTCGATGGTCTTGTCCAGCGGCTGGCCGACACGCAGCGTGGCCATGCGCCGCTTCAGTTTCGCAATGAAGGCCTCGGCAATGCCTTCCTGCACCAGCAGCCGCGAGCCGGCACAGCAGACCTGGCCCTGGTTGAACCAGATCGCATCGACCACGCCTTCAACCGCCGCGTCGAGGTCGGCGTCGTCGAAGACGATGAAGGGCGACTTGCCGCCCAGTTCGAGTGTTAGCGCCTTGCCGCTGCCGGCCGTGCGTTCGCGGATCAAGCGGCCGACTTCGGTCGAACCGGTGAAGGCGATCTTGTCCACTCCCGCGTGATCGACCAGCGCCGCGCCGGTGGCGCCGTCGCCGGTGACGATGTTCAGCACGCCCGCCGGCAGCCCGGCCGCCGCGGCGAGCTCGGCGAACAGCAGCGCGGTGAGCGAGGTGTATTCGGCAGGCTTGAGCACGACAGTGTTGCCAAGCGCCAGCGCCGGCGCGATCTTCCAGGCCAGCATCAGCAGCGGAAAGTTCCACGGGATGATCTGGCCGACCACGCCCACCGGCAGCTGGTCGGCGAACTCGCTGGCCTGGATCTGCGCCCAGCCGGCGTGGTGGTAGAAGTGGCGCGCGACCAGCGGCACGTCGATGTCGCGCGTCTCGCGGATCGGCTTGCCGTTGTCCAGGCTCTCGACCACCGCGAACAGCCGGGCATGGCGCAGCACCATCCGCGCCAGTGCGTACAGGTGGCGCGCGCGCACGGCGCCGCCGGCGGCCTGCCAGGGCGCTTGCGCCTGGCGTGCTGCGGCGACCGCGGAATCTATGTCGTTCGCCGTGCCCTGGGCCAGTTTCGCCAACACCTTGCCGGTGGACGGGTCGTGCGTCTGGAAGCTGCCGTCGCGGCCGGCACCAACCCAGCCGCCGCCGATGAAGTGGCCAAAGCCTGCTGCGTGCGCAGCGATCCAGGCCGTCGCCTCGGCGCTGCCCTCCAGCGCGGGCGCGTAGTCCATCGTGTCCATGTAGTGTGCGACGCTCATCAAGCCACCCCGTGGCGGTTGTAGGCCGAGTAGCGGCCGGTGACGTGGTGCTCCAGTTGCCGCTCGATGTCCGACAGCAGGCTGGACGCGCCGACGCGGAACAACTCTGGCTCCAGCCACGGCCGGCCGAGCTCTTCCTTCATCAGCACCTGGTAGTCGAGCACGTTCTTCGCGGCGCTGATGCCGCCGGCCGGCTTGTAGCCGATCATCACGCCGGAGCGTTCGTGGTACTCACGGATCAGGCGCAGCATCACCAGCGACACCGGCAACGTGGCATTGACGGCCTCCTTGCCGGTGGAGGTCTTGATGAAGTCGGCGCCGGCCATCATGCACACCATCGAGGCCTTCGCGACATTGCGCAGCGTCTTCAGGTCGCCGGTGGCCAGGATGGCCTTGACATGGGCCTCGCCGCAGGCGGCGCGGAAGTCGCGCATCTCGTCGTACAGCGCGCGCCAGTTGCCGGTCAGCACATGCTCGCGGGTGATGACGATGTCGATCTCCATCGCCCCGTCACGCACCGAGGCCTCGATCTCCTTGAGCTTCAGCGCATGCGGGTTCAGTCCGGCAGGGAAGCCGGTGGAGACCGCGGCCACCGGGATGCCCGAGCCGGCCAGTGCATCGACTGCCGTGCCCACGAAGCGGTGGTAGACACAGACCGCGCCGGTGGTGATGCGGCGATCGGCCACGCCCAGCGCGGCCAGCAGTTCCGGGTTCACCGGCTGCCGGGCCTTGGCGCACAGGCGCTTGACGCGCTCGGGGGTGTCGTCGCCGGACAGCGTGGTCAGGTCGATGCAGGTGATGGCCTTCAGCAGCCAGGCCGCCTGCGCGTCCTTCTTGACCGAGCGCCGGCCGGCCAGGCCGGCGACGCGCCGCTCGACCGCCGACAGGTTGACCCGCTGTTCGGCGATCCAGTCGCGGTCAAAGGGCTGGCCGGGGTTGCGCTGCGGCGCGGTGGCCGGCGGCGTGCCGGTTCGGGCGTCAGTCGCCACAACGGGCACGCTGGCATCGCGGAGAAGAACAGCCGAAGGGGCGGCGGTCATGGGCAACCTTTGAAGCGCGGACAAGAGACTGTGCATCCGGGCCGGGGCACCTGTCCACGGCCGGCGGATGAATGTTATTCTAGGAACATTGTTGGCCACAAGTTGTTTTCTGCGTAACACGCCGGGTTCACCCACCGCCATGTCCACCTTGTCCGGCACTGCCGCGCGCGAAGCCCGCTGGCGCCAGCTGCAAACCCTGTTTGCGGCCCGGGGTGCGCTGCCGCTGGCGCACGCCGCCGAGGCGCTGCAGGTCTCGGCGATGACCATCCGGCGCGACTTGGCGGGGCCCGAGGCGCCGCTGAGTTGCCTGGGCGGCTACGTTGTCGCAGCACTGGCGCCGGCGGCGGCGCGCTATACGCTGGACGAAGAGGCCGACCAGCACGCGCCTCACAAGCGGCTGGCCTGCCGGCGCGCCGCCGAGCAGGTGCAGGCCGGCGACAGCCTGTTCATCGACTGCGGCACGACGATGCCGCACCTCGCCGAAGCGCTGCCGCCGGACATCGCCCTGAACGTCGTGTGTTACTCGCTGAACATCGCGACGATCTTGAGCCGCCGGCCGAACACGCAGCTGATGCTGCTGGGCGGCCTGTACCACGCGTCGTCGGCCAGCTTTTCGTCGGACGAGGCGGTGGCCTACCTGCGGCGCCTGGGCGTCAACAAAGCCTTCATCTCGGCCGGCGGCGTGCATGCCGAGCGCGGTGCCAGCTGCGCCAACTTCCACGAGGTGCCGGTCAAGCAGGCGGCGATCGCCAGTGCGGCCGAAAGCTTCCTGGTCGTCGACGACAGCAAGCTCGGCCGGCTGCGCCCGGCCTTCTTCAGCCCGCTGGCACGCTTCTCGCGCATCATCGTCGGCGGCGCACCGAGCCCGACGATGCGAACGCAGTTCAAGGGCTTGAAGCTGGAGGTGGCGGCGGCACCGTCGTCCGCCACCGCTGCCCGCCGGCGCGGCTGAGCCGCCGCTGCGCTGTTCATCCGCCTTGCCCTGTCACACCCCTGCCCACCCGCCTGCAACGGAGCCCCCCGCCATGAACCTCGAACAAGCCATCACAGCCAGCGCTGACCGCATTCGCGCCACCGGCCGCACGCCGGCCATCGCGGTGGTGCTGGGCTCGGGCTGGGACGGCATTTCGGAGGCCGTCGAACAGGCGATCGACATCCCCTTCGCCGAACTGGGCGCCTTCCCCGCGCTCAGCGTCGCCGGCCATGCCGGGACGCTGCGTTTGGGTGCTATTGGTGGTCGTGAAGTGGCTCTGCTGCGCGGCCGCAAGCATGTCTACGAAACCGGCGATGCCGCGGCGATGAAGGGCGTGATCCGCACGCTGGCCGCCATCGGCTGCGGCACCGTGCTGCTGACCAATGCGGCCGGCAGCCTGGACAGCGCCATGCGCCCGGGCTCGCTGATGCTGATCAACGACCACCTGAACCTGGTGCAGCGCACACCGCTGCATGGCGAGCCGGGCAACGAACGCTTCGTCAACATGGCGGACGCCTACGACCCGGCGCTGCGCGCGCAGGCTCACGCGGCAGCGGCCGCTGCCGGCATCGCGCTGCACGAAGGCATCTATGCCTGGCTGCTGGGCCCGCAGTTCGAAACACCGGCCGAGATCCGCATGCTGCAGCGCCTGGGCGCGCAGGCGGTGGGCATGAGCACGGTGCCCGAAACCATCCTCGCGCGCCATGCCGGGCTGAGGGTGCTGGGCCTGTCGATGCTGACCAACATGGGTTGCGGCATGGAGGCCGAGGTGCTGAGCCATGCCCACACACTGCACACGGCCGAGGCCACGCGCGAGACGGCAGCGCGCGCGCTGCAGGCCATCATTCCCGCGCTGGTGCTGTAGCCCACCGCCATGGCCGTGCCATGGCATGCTGCACATTCGCATCGCCCCCCAACGAAGAGGCTCCGCATGAACCGTCGTCACCCCGTGATGTTGAGCGCCGCGCTGGTCGCGCTGGCGTTGCTGGCCAGCTGCGCCACGCAGGCGCCGCGCGCGCCGCTGAAGCTGACCATCCTGCACACCAACGACCACCATGGCCGCTTCTGGCCGAATGGCGATGGTGAATACGGCATGGCCGCGCGCAAGACGCTGATAGACCGCCTGCGCGCCGAGGTCAAGGCCAGCGGCGGCCACTCGCTGCTGCTCGATGGCGGCGACGTCAACACCGGCGTGCCCGAGTCCGACCTGCAGGATGCCGAGCCCGATTTCCAGGGCATGAACCGCATCGGCTACGACGCGATGGCGGTCGGCAACCACGAGTTCGACAAGTCGCCCGCGGTGCTGGCCAAGCAGCGCAGCTGGCTCAGCTTCCCAATGCTCGCGGCCAACATCTACCGCGACGGCCAACGCATGTTTCCGGCCTACCAGGTGTTCGAACGCGGCGGCTACAAGATCGCCGTGATGGGCCTGACCACCGACGACACGCAGAAGATGGTGCTGCCCGACAACATCCGCGGCATCGAGTTCCGCAAACCCGCCGAAGAAGCCGCGAAGCTGGTGCCCGAACTGCGCGGCCGGGCCGACATGGTGATCGCCACCACCCACATGGGCCACTACACCGACGGCCAGCACGGCGTCAATGCGCCGGGCGATGTCGAGATGGCGCGGGCAGTGAAGGGCCTGGACCTGATCGTCGGCGGCCACAGCCAGAATCCCGTGTGCATGCTGGCCGAGAACAAGCGCAACGACGCCTATGTGCCCGGCACGCCCTGCGCGCCCGATCGCCAGAACGGCGCCTGGATCGTGCAGGCCCATGAATGGGGCAAGTACGTCGGCCGCGCTGATTTCGAGTTATCCGGCGGCGAGATCAGGCTGATCAAGTACACGCTGATCCCGATCAACATGAAAGTGCGCGGCGCCGACGGCAAGAAGCTGCTGGCCACCGAGGCCATCGGCGAAGATGCCGAGCTGCGCGCCTTCCTGAAGCCTTTCCAGGACAACGGCCAGGCCCGGTTGTCGGCGCCGGTGGGCTCGGCCGACGGTGTGCTCGACGGCGACCGCGATCGTGTGCGCAAACAGCCGACCAACCTGGGCGTGCTGGTGGCCCGCGCGATGATGGACCGCACCGGCGCCGATCTGGCGCTGATCAATTCCGGCGGCGTGCGCGATTCGCTGCCCGCCGGCAACATCAGCTACCGCGATGTGCTGAAGGTGCAGCCCTTTGGCAACACCGTCGCGGTGGTGCAGATGAAGGGCGACGAACTGCAGCGCTTTCTCGAAGCCGCGGCACGCATGACACCGGGCTCCGGCGCCTTCCCGCAGACCGCCGGCCTGCAGATGCAGATCGAGGGCAACCAGCTGAAGCAGGCCCGCATCGCCGGCCAGACTATCGATCCGCAGCGCAGTTACCGCCTGGCCATCACCAACTTCACCGCCACCGGTGGCGATGGGTATCCGAAGCTGAACGGCCACCCCGGCTATGTCGATTCCGGCTTTGTCGATGCCGACGTGCTGCGCGCATACATCGCCAAGCGCAGCCCGCTGAAGCTGAGCGACTACGAACCGGGCGACGCCGTCGTGCGCCGTTGAGGGTCCGCCCCGATGCTTGCCGCTGAAATCATCCGCAGCAAACGCGATGGCGGTGCGCTGAGTGCCGCGCAGATCGATGCCTTCGTGCACGGCATCGTCGATGCCAGCTGGAGCGAAGGCCAGGTTGCCGCACTGGCGATGGCCATCCTGTTGCGCGGCATGCAGCGCGACGAGGTGGTGGCGCTGACCCGCGCGATGCTGCGCTCGGGCGAGGTGCTGCAGTGGCAGGACGCGCAGTTCAAGGGCCCGGTGCTCGACAAGCATTCCACCGGCGGTGTCGGCGACAAGGTCAGCCTGATGCTGGCGCCCATCGTCGCGGCCTGCGGCGGCGTGGTGCCGATGATCTCGGGCCGCGGCCTCGGTCATACCGGCGGCACGCTGGACAAGCTGCAGGCGCTGCCCGGCTACCGCATCGACCCGCCGCGCGAGCAACTGCTGCGCGTGCTGCGCGACAGCGGCTGCGCGATCATCGGCGCCAGCGCGCGCATCGCGCCGGCCGACCGGCGGCTGTATGCGGTGCGCGATGTCACCGCCACGGTGGAATCGCTGCCGCTGATCACCGCCAGCATCCTGAGCAAGAAGCTGGCGGCCGGGCTGCAGTCGCTGGTCATCGATGTCAAGTGCGGCAATGGTGCGTTTGCCGCGACGCTGGACGACGCCCGTGCGCTGGCCACCAGCCTGGTGCAGGTGGCGCAGGCCGCCGGGCTGCCCACTGAAGCACTGATCACCGACATGAACCAGGTGCTGGGCCGCACCGCCGGCAATGCGCTGGAGCTTCGCGAGGCGCTGGATTTTCTCGATGGCAGCGACCGGGAGCCGCGTCTGGTGGACGTGACGATCGCGCTGGCCGCGCGCATGCTGCGACTGGCCGGCCTGGCGCCCGACCTGGACCAGGCGCAGGCCCAGGCCATGGCGGCGCTGACCAGCGGCCGCGCGGCCGAGCACTTTGCGCGCATGGTCGCCGGCCTCGGTGGCCCGGCCGATGTGTTCGCGGCCGGCCGCCAGCTGCCCGCCGCGCCGGTGCAGCGTGAGCTGCTCGCGCCGCGCGACGGCGTGCTCGCGGCAACGGACACGCGCGGCATCGGCCTGGTGGTCGTGGCGCTCGGCGGCGGCCGGCGGCTGGCCAGCGATGCCGTCGATGCCCGGGTGGGCCTGGACGCCGTGCTGCCGCTGGGCACGGCGGTGCGCGCCGGCCAGCCGCTGCTGCGCGTGCACGCGGGCAGCGAAGACGCCGCGTTGGCCGCGCTGGCCACGCTGGGTGGCCTGCTGCGCCTCGCCGACGCGGCGCCGGCAGCGCCGCCAGTGATCGTCGAGGCCGTCACCGCATCGGCGTGAGCGCCTGCGCGGTTTTGCCGCGGCCGCGACGAAACCAATGAAACCTGGCGTGGCCGCGGCGATATCGGCTTGAAACCGCCGCGCCGCATGCTCCGGGCATCCGTTGTCAAGGAGCCCTGCCGTGCATGCCCCTACCCCCTCCGCCCTGGCCCTGGCCGATCATTGCCTCGGCCGTGCCGACACCGTGATCTGCCTGCATTCGTCCACCGGCAGCCAGGCGCAATGGCGGCCGCTGGTGCAGGCGCTGACGCCGCGCTGGCAGGCCCTGGCGCTGGACCTCTACGGCCATGGCCGCAGCCCGGCCTGGCCGGCTGACGCACCGAACACGCTGGATGTCGACGCCGCGACGGTGCTGGCCCTGATGCAGGGCCTGGACGATGGCGATGAGCCGTCGCGCGGCGTGCACCTGGTCGGCCATTCCTACGGCGCGGCGGTGGCGCTGCGTGTCGCGATGCGCCAGCCGCAGCGTGTGCGTTCGCTGACGCTGTACGAACCCGTGGTCTTCGGCCTGCTGCCGGCCACCGCCGGCGAGTACCCGGTGCGCCACGAGATCGTCGACATCGCGCTGTCGGTGGGCGCGCTGGTCAAGGCCGGTGCGCTGGCCGATGCGGCACGCGTGTTCGTCGGCTACTGGGGCGGCCCGAGGGCCTGGGGCGGCATGAACGAAGCGCAGCAGGCCACAGTACTTCACCGCATCGCCACCGTGCCGCGGCACTTCGAGGCCTTGTTCGCCGCCACCTGGCACCTGCGCCAGCTGCGGCGGCTGCAGATGCCGGTGCTGCTGCTGCAGGGCAGCAACACGCGCGCCCCGGCGCGCCGCGTCACCGAACTGTTGCTGCAGGCTTTGCCGCAAGCCCAGGGCCGCGTGATAGCCGGTGCCGGCCATCTGGGCCCGATCACCCATGCCGAACCGGTCCTGGCGGCGATGCGGGCGCACCTGGACCCCGGCAGCATGCTTCCGGCTCCGCTGCCGAGCACGGCCCCGGGAGCGTCACGCGCTGCGATGATTCCGGCCGAGGCTTGACGCCGAGGCCGCCGGCGCCGAGCCGGCCGGCGCGCACTCAGAAATACAGCGCCAGCACTTCGCTGACCACGCCCTCGGCCACCACCGGCACGGCCAGCATGCTGCTCAGCCCGGCCCGCTGGATCTCGCCGGCCAGCTCCGACGGGGCGGCGGCCAGCTGGGCCAGCACGCCGGCGCGCCCATGCGCATGGGCCAGGCCGATCACGCCGCCGGCGCCGCCGCTCTGCAGCGTCAATTCACCGCCGCCGGGCAGCGCGCCGGCGCTTTCGCAATGGCCGAAGCCGCGCTGCAGGGTCTTGCCGGCGGCGTCGGGCAGCCAGCTTTCCACGCGCCGGGCGATCGGCGTGCTGCTGGACGACAGCAGGCTCAGCACCCAGTTCTCGCGCCCGCGCCCCGAGCAGGGCAGCGCCAGCGCGCGCACGATGCCGGCGGCCGCGGCGGTCTGGGCGCGCAGAAAGCGCGCCTGGCCTTCAAGCTGGTCCATGAACACAACAGCCTCACGCTGCCAGGCCTGGCCCGGCAGGCCCGAGCCGCGCGGCAGCCAGGCATCTCTTGACAAGGTTTCAAGCTGCTTCGCGTCCTTGCCGAAATAGCCCTCTTTCAGTGCAAGGTCGCCGCTCAGCCGTGGGTCGTTGTGCCACAACTCGATCGCGCCCTGGTGCGTCGCGGCCTCGCCGCACAGCAGCACCACCACGCAGGTCAGCCGTTCGTCGATGAACACCGGTAGTGCCAGCGCGCAGCCCAGGCCGGCTGCCTGGGCCGCCGCGGTGCGGCGGAAGAACGAGTGCTCGAAGCGCTCCAGCAGGATCGGCCGGCCCTCGTCCCAGGCATGGCCGGGCAGCCCTTCGGCGCGGCCGAAGCACAGGCCCTGGCTCAGCGCGCCGAAGGCCGGCGCCGCGCCGTACAAGCCACCCGCCAGTTCGAGCAGCGCGCCGTCGGCACTGGGTTCCCAGACTTCCGCCACCCGGATGAAGGTGTTGTGCATGGCAGAAGTTGAGCAAGTTGCGGGCCAGCACCTACACTCGCCCGCACCGTGCCGCCTCGCATCACCCCCCTGCGCATCAGCGCCTACACCGCCACCACCGCCGTCGGCCCCGGGCTGGCCGCCTTGCGTGCCGCTTTGGCCGATGGCCGCAGCGGCCTGCGGGCCAATGATTTCGGCGACAGCCCGCTGAGCACCTGGATCGGTCGTGTCGACGGCCTCGAAGACCTGGCGCTGCCAGCGCGCTGGCAGCACTGGGACTGCCGCAACAATCGTCTGGCCTGGCTGGGGCTGCAGGCCGACGGTTTCCTGCAGCAGGCGCTGGAGGCGCGTGAACGCCATGGCGCCGCACGCATCGCGCTGGTGCTGGGCACCTCCACGTCCAGCATCGGCGCCACCGAACTGGCCTACCGCTCGCTGGACGCCCAGGGCCATTTCCCGCCCGGGATGCGGCTGCCGCGGCTGCACACGCCGCATTCGCTGGCGCTGTTCGTGCAGGAAGCGCTGGACCTGGCCGGGCCCTGCATCACGGTGTCCACCGCCTGCTCGTCCAGTGCCAAGGCCTTTGCCGATGCCGAACGGCTGATCCGCCTGGGCCTGGCCGACGCAGCCATCGTCGGCGGCGTCGACACCCTGTGCGGCAGCGTGCTGTTTGGCTTCAACTCGCTGGAGTTGGTGTCGCCCGATCCCTGCCGGCCCTTCGATGCCGAGCGTCGCGGCATCAGCCTTGGCGAAGCCGCGGGCTTTGCGCTGGTCGAGCGCGGACCCGGTCCGCTGCAGCTGCTGGGTTATGGCGAAGCCAGCGATGCCCACCACATGTCCACGCCGCACCCGGATGGCGTGGGTGCCGAGCGGGCGCTGGACGACGCGCTGGCCCGCGCCGGCCTGCGCTGCGAGCACATCGACTACATCAACCTGCACGGCACGGCCAGCCAGAAGAACGACGAGGTCGAAGCCGCACTGCTGGCGCGGCGTTTCGGCCCTGGCGTGCATGCCAGCTCGACCAAGGGCGTCACCGGCCACACGCTGGGCGCGGCCGGCATCGTCGAGGCAGCCGTCTGCCTGCTGGCGCTGGAAACCGGCTGCAAGCCCGGCACCGCGCACAGCCGCACGCTGGATGCGATGTGCGGCCCGCAGATCCGGCTGGCCGCCGAACAAGGCGTGGTGCGCCATGCGCTGAACAACTCCTTCGGCTTCGGCGGCAACAACTGCGTGCTGATACTGGGCGGTGGCGATACCGGAGCGCGCCCATGAGAACGCTCCATATCGACGGCATCGCCTTCTGGGCGCCGACGCTGCCGGGCTGGGACATCGCGCGCGCGGCGATGCGCGACGAGGCCGCGCCGCTGGAGCCGCCGGCCAGACGCCCGTCGCCGTTGCTGCTGCCTGCGGCCGAGCGCCGCCGCGCGCCGGACACCGTGGCGCTGGCGCTCGAAGTGGCCAGCGCCGCGGTGTCGGCCTCGGGCCACGACCCGAAGACCCTGCCCAGCGTGTTCGTCTCGGCGCATGGCGACCTGGCCATCAACGACCACCTGTGCAGCATGCTGGCCAGCACGCCGACCCAGATCTCGCCGACCAAGTTCCACAACTCGGTGCACAACGCCGGCGCCGGCTACTGGACCATGGGCGTGGGCTGCCATGAAGCCAGCACCGCGCTGACGGCTTTCGAGCACAGCTTCGCCAACGGCCTGCTGGCCGCGGCCACCCAATGCGCGGCCGATGAGCGGCCGGTGCTGCTGGTCGGCTACGACGTGCAGGTGGTCGGTGCGCTGGCCTCGGTGACACGCAGCGAGAGTCTGCTCGCGGTGGCGTTGGTGCTATCGCCGAAAGTCGGCGGCAGCAGCGTCGCCGGCTTCGACTGGGCCTTGCAGCCGGCCGAACCCGGAGCGCCGGCCGCTCCTCTGGTGTCGCCCGCGGCGCAGGCCCTGGCCGGCAATGCGCTGGCCGATGCCCTGCCCTTCTTCGAGGCCTTGGCACGGGGTTACATGGATTGGCAGTGTTTGCCCTTATCGTCGAGGCAGTCACTCGCTCTGCGCTTGCGATCCTGAAGCGTCCACTCCGCAGGAGATCGGCCGATGCAATCCCGTGCTCAACCCGCCGAATCCTGCGATGTGCTGATCATGGGCGGCGGCCTCGCCGGCCTGACGCTGGCGCTGCAACTGCGCCAGCGCTTCCCGGCGATGCACATCCTGGTGCTCGAGCGCCGCAGCCACCCGGTGCCCGAAGCCGCGCACAAGGTGGGCGAATCCACCGTCGAACTGGGCGCGCACTACTTTGCCGAGGTGCTGGGCCTGCGCCGGCACTTCGAGCAACGCCAGATCAAGAAATTCGGCTTCCGCTTCTTCTTCAGCGAAGGCCGGCGCGACATCGATCAGGTCACCGAAATCGGCGCCAGCCGCTTGCTCGCGGTGCCCAGCTACCAGATCGACCGCGGCATCTTCGAGAACTTCCTCGGCGAAGAAGCGCAGTCGCGCGGCATCCGCTTCAGCGATGCGGCACGCGTGACGCGGCTGACACTGGCCGAGGGCCAGGCTCTCCACCAGGTGGAGTGGCGGCGCGGCGACGAAGCGCATCACGTCCAGGCGCGCTGGGTCATCGACGCCTGCGGCCGCGCCGGGCTGATCAAGGGCAAGCTGGGGCTGGCCCAGCCCAACGATCACGGGTGCCACGCCATCTGGTTCCGCATTGCCGAGCGCATCAAGATCGACGACTGGTGCGGCGACCCCGCCTGGCAGAACCTGTGCACGCCGCCCGAGCGCTGGCGCTCGACGAATCACCTGGTCGGCGCCGGTTACTGGGCCTGGCTGATCCCGCTGTCCTCGGGCTCGCACTCGGTGGGCATCGTCGCCGACCCGCGCCACCATGCGCTGGAGACGATGAACAGCTTCGACAAGGCGATGGACTGGTTCAAGACCTGGCAGCCGCGCCTGTACGACGCACTCGACGGCCAGCGCGACAAGCTGCAGGACTTTGCCTTCTTCAAGCACTTCTCCTACGGCTGCAAGCAGGTCTTCTCCGGCCAGCGCTGGGCGCTGACCGGCGAGGCCGGGCTGTTCCTCGACCCGTTCTATTCGCCGGGCAGCGATTTCATCGCGATTGCCAACACCTTCATCACCGATCTGATCGCACGCGACCAGGCGGGCCAGGCCGTGGACGCTCATGCCGGGATTTATGACCAGCTGTACCACAGCTTCTACGAGAGCACGCTGGCGATGTACCAGGACCAGTACGCGCTGTTCGGCGAGCCCGAGGTGCTGCCGGTCAAGGTGATCTGGGACTACAGCTACTACTGGGGCGTGCTGAGCCAGCTCTTCGTGCACCAGCGGCTGACCGATCTGCGCACGCTGTCGGCGCTGAAGGATGAGCTGGCTCGCTGCCAGCACCTGAATGTCGAGGTGCAAGCCTTGCTGCGCGCCTGGGGCCAACTCAGCGCCAAGCGCAACCCGGCGCAAATGCTCGACCAGGCCAGCCTGCCGTGGTTTGCCGAACTGAACGCCAGCCTGGCCGACACGCTGGACGAAGCGGGTTTTCGCGCGCGCATGCGGCGCAATGCGGTGATGCTCACCGAGCTGGCCGACGAGATCGTTGAACGCGCCACGGCCCTGCATCCAGCGCTCGATGCCGCGGCACTGCGGGCCGTGATCGGCAGCGCGCCGCAAGCCGCCGAGCCGCGGGTCCGGCGGCTGTTCGAGACCACGCCGGCCTGAGCGCGGGGCCGCTGCCGGCAGTGCCGACACAGGCCCGCGGCCGGGTGGCACACTCGGCGCTCACTCCCCAGGAAGGAAGCGCCGCCATGACCTTCTCGTTCAACTTCGGTCGGGTTTCGGCCAACCGGCCCGCTGCGCAGCCGCGTGAAGACGATGTCTGCCGCATCGTGCTGCTGGGCGATTTCTCCGGCCGCGCCAACCGCGGCGAGCACCGCAGCAGCGACGAGCTGGCGCAGTGCAAGGCCAAGCGCCTGGACCCGGACACGCTGGACGCCGTGATCGCCTCGTTCGCGGCGCGGCTGAGCATTCCCTTGGGCGCCGGCGGCGTGGTGGAGTTCAAGCTGGCCTCGCTGGACGACTTGCACCCCGATGCGCTGTACGACCAGCTGCCGGTGTTCGATGAACTGGCCGTGCTGCGCAAGCGCCTGAACAACCCGGCCAGCTCGGTCGCCGCGGCGGCCGAAGTGCGCGAATGGGGCGCTGCCGCCGGCATCGACCTGCCGCCGCCGGTGGCCCCGCGCGGCCGAGGCGAGGCGCTGCGCATCGACGCCGAGCTGGCCGACTTCGCGCGCCTGCTCGGCCTGCCGCCGAGTCCGCCGCCACCGCCCAGCCCGCTGGAGGCCATGCTGAAGGAGGTGATGAAGCCGCACCTGCTGCCGGCGTCCTCACCCGATGCCGCGGCGCTGACCGCGGTGGTGGATGCGGCGCTGTCCGGCAGCATGCGGGCCGTGCTGCATCATCCCGACGTGCAATGCCTGGAAGCGGCCTGGCGCTCGCTGGACTTCATCGTGCGGCGCTGCGAAACCGACGCGACGCTGATCCTGCAGGTCTACGACATCAGCGCCGAGGAATTCGCCGCCGACCTGAGCGCCACCGACAGCCTGGAAGCCACCGGCCTCTACCGCCTGCTGGTCGAACGGCCGATGCAGGATGCGCGGCTGGGTCCACCTTCGCTGCTGGTCGGCCTCTATGGCTTCGAGATGACGCCCGCGCATGCCGAGCTGCTGGGCCGCATGGCCGGCATTGCCGCCAAGGCGCAGGCCCCGTTCATCGCGTCGATCGGCGCCGACGTCATCGGCTTCGACGAGAAGACGCTGCCGCAGCGCACCGCCGAGGCCTGGGCCGCACTGCGCAAGCTGCCGGCCGCGGCGTACATCGGCCTCACCGTGCCGCGCTTCCTGCTGCGTGCGCCCTATGGCAGGCGCACCGAGACGATCGAGCGCTTCGCCTTCGAGGAGTGTGCCGCGCAAGGGACCGGGCCGGAGTTGTTGTGGGGCCATGCCTCGCTGCTGGCCGCGGTGCTGCTGGGCCAGCATGCGCGCGAGATCGGCCTGGACGAAGAACCCGGCCAGCTGCTGAGCCTGGACGACATCGCCGGCTATTTCGAGGTCGATGCCGACGGCGATACCGTGGCCTACCGCAGCACCGAGCAGCTGCTCACCGAACGCCAGATCGCGCAGCTGCTGGACGCCGGCTGGACACCGGTGCTCGGGCACAAGTCGCTGCCGCAAGTCCGCCTGGCCGGCTTTCATGCGGTCGGCGGCAGGCGGCTGGCCGGGCCGTGGACGGCGACTCGCAGCGTGTGAGCCGCGCCGCGCACGGGCTGGTGCACTGGCTGCTCGTGGCGCTGCTGGTGGCGCCCGGCGTGGCCCTGCTGGCGGCGCTGTGGCTGGCCATCGATAGCGCGCCGCAGGTGGCGCGCCGCGACGACGTGTCGCCGGCCGACATCGACCGGGCGGTGGCCGTGGCACGGCTGCACGACCCGCGCCGCGCCGCCATCGGCCAGCTGCGCCGGGTGCCGCTGAGCGAGCGCGACGTCGACCTGCTGGTCTACCAGGCCGCACGACGCTGGTTGCGTGCGGACACGCAGGTGCGGCTGCACACCGGCCGCATGCTGCTGCAAGCCAGCGTGGCTGCGCCGCTGGGTGCCTGGCTGAACATCGAGCTGACGCTGCTGCAGATCGGCGAGCTGCCGGTGGTCGAGCGCCTGCGCGTCGGCCGCCTGCCCCTGCCCGCCAGCTGGGCCCTGCCGGTGCTGCGCGCCGTCGCCGAACGCCGCGGCGTGCAGACCGATGCGCTGCTGGCCGTCGACTGGATCGAACGCGTCAGCATCAGCAGCGGCCGCCTGATGATCAGCTACCGGCTCGGCCCGGACACGCTGAACCGCCTGCGCGCCGCGCTGGTGGCGCCGATGGACCAGCAGCGGCTGCGCGCCTACAGCGACCGGTTGGCTATGCTGGCGAATGAAGTGAGCGGCAATGAAGTCTCGATGGCCCGCCTGCTGCCGCCGCTGATGGCGCTGGCCGCCGAGCGCAGCGCGGCGGCCAGTGCGGCCGGCAGCACGGCCAGCGGCGATGCCGCCGCCGAGAACCGCGCCGCGCTGCTGACCTTGACCTTCTACGCCAACCACCGCCCGCTGGGCCTGGTGGTGCCGGCGGCCTACGGCTGGCCGCGGCCGCGCCCTTTGCACGTCACGCTGCAGCAGCGCCATGACCTGCCGCTGCACTTCCTGATCTCGGCGCTCATCGCCGCCGAGTCCGGCACGCCGCTGGCCGATGCGGTGGGCCTGTGGAAGGAGCTGGCCGATGCGCGCCAGGGCGGCAGCGGCTTCAGCTTCAACGACCTGGCGGCCGACCTGGCCGGCACCCGCTTCGGCGAGCGGGCGGTGCGTGAACCGCTGCGGCTGCAGGCCCGGCTGGCGGCCGGCGCGCAGGAAGCCGACTGGATGCCCGCCGCCAGCGACCTGCCCGAGTCCTTGCCCGAGGCCGAGTTCCTGGCGCGTTATGGCGGCATCGGCGGCGCCGGTTATCAGCGCCTGCTGGCCGAGATCGAAGCGCGCGTGGCGGCGCTGCCGGTGTTGCGCTGACCGGCCGGCGCCGGGGCGCTACGCGAGGTCCAGCGCCGGGTAGCAGCGGAAGATGCCCTGCTCGTTGAACGGGATGCGGCGCTCGCTGCGCAAATAGGCGGCGACCTTGGGCAGCGCCGTCACACGGTCGTGCAGTTGCACCACGCCGGGTGTCTTCGCCAGCGCGCCGGCGGCGGCCTTCGGAAACGCGTAGCGCAGGCCCTCGACCAGCTGGAACAGCGACAGGTCGGCGTAGCTCAGCTTGCCGCCGACCAGGTGGCGCGGGCCGGCCGGGTTGCGCACGATGATCTGCTCGAACCACTGCAGGAACTTCGGCAGACGCGCGCGGCAGAAAGCCTGGGCGCGGCGCAGCGCCTCGGGCTGCTGGTCTTCGTAGTACAGGCCGGTGTCGATGGGATGGTGGGTGTCGTGCGCCTCGGTCACCATGTCGGCAATGGTCAGCTGGATCTGCTGCGTCCACACCTGCAGCTGCGCGTTGCGCGGCACCAGCTTCAGCGTCGGTCCCAGGTAGTGCAGGATCGCGGCGGTCTGGCCCACCAGCACCGCGCCGTCTTTCAGGAAGGGCGGCGCAAAGGGCGGGTGCGGCTGCGTGCGGTCCTTCATCAGGCGCAGCATCGCCGGCAGGCCTTGACCGGCGGCTTCCGCACCCCGCGCCACGTCGATGTAGGGCGCGCCCGCGGCTTCCAGCGCCAGCCGCACGAATTCGCCGCGACCTTGGATCGTCGGCCAGTAATGCAGTTCATATGCCATGGCGCGCACTGTAGCCTGCGGCCGCGCCCCAAAAGGCCGGCCTCAGCCCTTGATGCCGAGCTTGGTCACCAGTTGCTTGAAGACCTCGTTGTCCCGCTTCATGCCGGCGCGGAAGGTTTCCGCCTCGGCGTAGGACTGGCCCATGCTCAGCCGGTCCAGCGCTTCTTTCAGCACCGCTTCGTCGGCCGACTTGCGGGTGGCCTCGACGAGCACCGCGATCACCTCCGGCGGCGTGCCCTTGGGCGCGGCCAGCCCGCGCCAGGTGCCGATGGCCAGGTCGATGCCGCGTTCCTTCAGGGTCGGCACGCGGTCGAAGCCCTTCAGCCGCTGATCGGCCATCACCGCCAGCGTCTTCAGCTTGCCGCCGGCCACGTGCGTGGCCACCTCGCCGGGGCTGACGGCCACCGCGTCCACATGGCCGCCCATCAGCGCCAGCACTGCCGGCGCCGCGCCGCTGAACGGGATCGGGTTGTACTTCACGCCGACCTTGTCTTCCAGCGCGGCGTGGGCCAGGTGCCAGATCGAGCCCGGGCCGGAATTGCCCATCTTGATCTCGCCCGGCCTGGCGCGGCTGGCGGCGAGGAATTCCTCGATCGTGTTCCATGGCGCGTCCGCGCGCACGGTGATCGCCGCCGGGTCGGCATTGAGCCGGGCGATCGGCGTGAAGTCCTCGTAGGAGAGCTTGCTCAGGCCCAGGTGCGGCACGATCACGATCTCGGCGAAGACGATGGCCAGCTTGTAGCCATCGGGCTTGGCGTTGATCAGCTCGCCGTGGCCGATCATGCCCGAGGCACCCGGCCGGTTGACCACGGTGACCGGCTGCGGCAGGTGCTTCTTGGCCGCCTCGGCGAAGGCCCGGGCCAGCACATCGGTGCCGCCGCCGGCACCAGCCGGCACGATCAGCTCGATGGCCCGGTTGGGGTAACCGGCTTGCGCGAACAGCGCGGCCGGCACGGCGCCGCCGGCGAGGGCCGCAACCAGCGTGCGGCGGCGGATGACGGGGTGATGCATCGGTGGGCTCCAGGACCCGGCAGCGCCGGGGCTGCGTGCATGCTAGGTCGGCACGACCGCTTCGCTGCTCCGCAGTTTCCCGCGCCGTGGGGTCGCCGGGCCCGGCCCGCCGCTCAGCGGTAGAACGCCGTCACCGTGCCCTTCAGCTTGAGCATCAGCGGCTGGCCCTTGCGGTCCTTGGTCTTGCCGGCCGGCACCTTGATCCAGCCTTCGCTGATGCAGTATTCCTCGACATCGTGGCGCTCCTTGCCGTTGAAGCTGATGCCGACATCCTGTTCGAACACGGCGGCCACGTGGAACGGGCTGCGTGGGTCGCTCGACAGGCGGTCGGGCAGCGGCGGCGGGGCGGTCGCTTCGGGGGGTGTCGAGGGGGTGTCGGTCATGGGCATCTGCTTTCGTTCGCGGGCTCAGCCTTGCAGGCCGGCAAAGACGTTCTGCACGTCTTCGTTCGCATCCAGCGCGGCGAGGAAACTTTCAACTTCGTCGAGTTGCTCGGCGCTCAAGCTCGCCGGGTCGATCGGGTTCTTCGGCCGGTAGCCCAGCTTGGCCGACAGCACCGTGAAGCCCTGCGCCGGCAGCGCGCGGCTGACCAGGTCGAGGTCGGCGGGGTCGGTCAGGAACAGCGTGACGCCGTCGTCGGCGGGCTCGAAGTCCTGCGCGCCGGCTTCGATGGCGGCCAGTTCGGGGTCGGCGCCGGCAGTGGCCGGCTCGGCCTCGATCATGCCGACATGCTCGAAGTCCCAGGACACCGAGCCGGACGTGCCCAGCTGGCCCTTGCGGAACAGCACGCGCATGTCGGACGCGGCGCGGTTCACGTTGTCGGTCAGGCATTCCACCATCACGGGCACGCGGTGCGGCGCGAAGCCTTCGTACATCGCATGCTCGAAGTGCACGGCCTCACCGGTCAGGCCGGCGCCTTTCTTGATCGCGCGCTCCAGCGTGTCGCGCGGCATCGAGACCTTGCGCGCCTGCTCCACCACCATGCGCAGCCGGGCGTTGGCCGCCGGGTCGGCGCCATGGCGCGCGGCGATCATGATGTCCTTGGCCAGCTTGCCGAACAGCCTGCTCTTGGCGCTGGCGGCCAGGTCCTTGTGTTTTGCCTTCCACTGCGCGCCCATGGCTGACCGATCTGTGAGTAGGCGACGATTCTAGGCGGCGGGCCCACGCCGCAGCGCGCTTGCCACCGGCCCGGCGGGCTCTTGTAAGCTTGCGCGCTGGACCACCACCGCGCGTGCCGCGAACGCCCATGACTGCTCTTCACTTCCCGCGTCGCACGCTGCTGCGTGCCGGCGCCGCCGCGGGTCTGCTGGCCACGGTCGGGCTGCCCCGCGCGCAAAGCGGCCGCACGCTGCGCATCCTGGTCGGCTTTCCGCCCGGCGGTGGCACCGACGCCATCGCCCGCATCCTGGCCGAGGCGCTGAAGGATGAACTCGGCGGCGCCACCGTGATCGTCGAGAACAAGCCCGGCGCCGGCGGCCAGCTGGCGGCGCAGGCGCTGAAGGCCGCGGCGCCCGACGGCAGCACGCTGTTCCTCAGCCATGACCACAGCATTTCGATCCTGCCGCAGGTGGTGAAGACGCCCGGCTTCGACCCCGCGCACGACTTCGTGCCGGCGGCCGGCTTCGCCACTTTCGTCAACGCCTTCGCGGTCTCGGGCGGCACGCCGGCGAAATCGTTCAACGACTACGTGGCCTGGCTGCGCGGCCAGGGCGGCAAGGGCGCGGTCGGCGTGCCGGCGCCGGCCTCGGTGCCGGAGTTCCTGGTCAAGCTGATCGCCGAGAAGTACAAGCTCGACCTCGTCGCCGCGCCCTACCGCGGCAGCGCCCCGATGATGGCCGACATGCTGGGCAACCAGATCGCCGCCGGCGTCGGCAGCATCCCCGACTTCATCGAGAACCACCGCGCCGGCAAGCTACGCGTCGTTGGTGTGTTAGGCGGCGCACGCCAGTTGGTGATGCCGGAGGTGCCGACCTTTGCCGAACTCGGCCTGGCCGGCTTCGAGGACGTGCCGTACTACGGCTTGTTCGCACCCGCCGGCACGCCGCGTGCGGCGATCGACGGCTTCTCGGCCGCGCTGGCCAAGGTGCTGGCCAAACCCGCGGTGCACGAGCGGCTCACCGCGATGGGCCTCAGCGTCGGCCACATGAGCCCGGACCAGCTGGGCCAGCGCGAGCGGGCCTACACGGCGACCTGGGCGCGCATCATCAAGGCGACGGGCTTCGTGCCGCAGTAGGCGGCGTGCGCTACAGGCCCCGCACCAGCAGCGCACAGAGATTGCGCACATGCCGCGGCCCCGGCCGCAGATCGGCCAGCGAACGCAGTGCCACCGGCCCGGCAGCCGCATCCAGCGGCTTGCCGTCCAGCGTGGTGATGACCAGCACCTGCTCGCCCACCGGGTTGTTGAACAGCTCGCCCCAGCTGAACACTGCGCGGTAGCCATCGGTGGCGACGGCCTCGATCACCGCGGTCCGTGCGCTGCGATCGGTCGTCGCATCGAAACCCGACGTCGTCAGTGCATCGCGCAGCAGCACACCACCGTAGCTGAGGCTGCGCTCGGTGGCGGTGCCGCCGGTCGATGACACGCTTTGCCGCTGCGTCAGCGTGGTCTGCGGCAGCGCCGCCAGGTCCGCCGCGCTGAACGGCCGCGCGGGCCGGCCGGCCGGCTGAATGCTCAGCACGATACCGGCTGCGCGGGGCGCCGGGTCGGTGGGGCAGGCATCGGCCGCGGCACACAGCATCAGCGCCGCTGCGGCACACAGGGTTCTGGCGAGCATCTGATCCTCGGCAACAAAGGGATCGCGGCGGCGCCGGATCTCGATGCGTGCAAGCCTACGGCAGCCTCGCGCCCGCTGCACGCCGGCTGTTGCGCGTTGGCCTATGGCGGCGGCGACATAGGGCCTCCCGTGTCGGCCGCCGTCGGGCGGCACTTAGGGGGCCTGGCTGCCGGGCCTGCCGTGCGACGCGCACACTCACGGTTCCAGGAGGACACCACCATGAGTTTGCACCCCCAACACATCCGCAGCCTGCAGGCCGACTTGCGCCGCGCGACGAGCGAAGCGGCCGAGGCCGTCACCCCCACCGCGACGATCACCGGTAGCGCCGGCGACGACAACCTCACCGGCACGGCTCAGAACGAGCTGATCGAAGGCCTGGCCGGCAGCGACCTGCTGGTGACGGGCGGCGGTCACGACACGCTGCGCGGCGGCAGCGGCGACGACGCCCTTTTCAGTGGCGCCGGCAACGACACCCTCGATGGTGGCGAAGACTACGACCACCTCTACTACTCCAACGCCCCCGCCGGCGTGACGATCGACCTGCGCACCGGCACGGCCACCGGCGGCGCCGGGTCCGACACCTTCACCGGCATCGAGCTGATCTTCGGCTCCAGCTTCAACGACGTCTACATCGGCAATGACGAGGGCGCCAACTTCCTCGGCGACGATGGCAACGACAGCATCACCGGCGGCGCCGGCCGCGACCACCTGGAAGGTAACGGCGGCGACGACACCATCGACGGGCTGGGCGGCGTCGATGCCGTGGCCTACTACAGCGCGGCCTTCGCCGTGGTGGTCGACCTGGGCGCCGGCACCGCCACCGGCGGCCTGGGCAGCGATGTGCTGCGCAACATCGAGGACGCCACCGGCAGCGTGTTCAACGACACGCTGAGCGGCAGCAACAGCGACAACACGCTGGATGGCAGCGATGGCAAGGACACGCTGATCAGCACACCAGGCAACGATACGCTCGATGGCGGCAACGGCATCGACACCGCCGTCTACGCGCTGCCGCGCAGCGTCTACACGCTGCAGCGCCCCGGCGATTACAGCATCGAGAAGCCCGACGCCGCCGGCTCCGACACGCTGCCCGACATCGAGCGCCTGCAGTTCAGCGACAGCCACCTGGCACTGGACCTGGACGGCCATGCCGGCCAGACCGCCAAGCTGCTGGGCGCGGTGTTCGGCGTGGCCTCGCTGGCCAACCAGCGCTTCGTCGGCATCGGCCTGTCCTACCTGGACGATGGCATGAGCTACCAGGACTTGGCCGCGCTGGCCGTGTCCGCCACCGGCAAGACCAGCCATGCCGACATCGTGAGCCTGCTGTGGACCAACCTGTTCGGCGCCGCGCCGACGGCCGAAGAAGCCGCGCCGGTGATCGCCTGGCTCGACGGCGGCATGACGGTGGGCGCACTGACCGTGCTGGCGGCGGACCTCGAACTCAACACCAGCCACATCGACCTGGTGGGGCTGGCGCAGACGGGCATCGCGTTCGAGCCCTGGGTGCCGATCTAGCGAATTGGGCCGGCGCCAGCTCAGTCGCCGACCACCCACTCCACCGACGCCCCCAGCGCGTTCAGATTCTCGACGAAGCGCGGGTGCGCGCGCCGGATCGGCAGTGCGTTGAGGATCGTCGAGCGGCCGTCGATGCTGGCGGCCAGCATGAACAGCGCAATGGCGACGCGGATGATGTACGGGCTCTCGACCGTGGCCGGGATCAGCGGCTTGCCGCCGTAGATGATCAGCCGGTGCGGGTCGCACAGCACGGCATGCGCGCCGAATTTACCCAGCTCCGAGCTCCAGCCCAGCGCGCCTTCGTAGACCTTGTTCCAGTACATCACCGAGCCCTCGGCGCGCACGCCTAAAGCGACGAAGATCGGCAGCAGATCGGCCGGCACATAGGGCCAGGGCGCGGCCTCCACCTTCTGCAGGATGTTGGCGGTGAAGGGTGTGCGCACCTTCAGCGGGCCGCTGACCTGGGCGCGGCTGAACCCGTCGCGGTGGCTGACTTCGACGCCGAACTTGGCGAAGGTGCGGTCCAGCAGCGGAAACTGCGCCGCGGCGCCGTTGCGCACCGCCACGTCGCCGCCGGTGATCGCGCTCATCGCCAGGAAGGTGGCCACCTCGTGGAAGTCGTCGGCAAAGGTGTATTCGGCGCCGCCCAGCGCGTCGACACCGTCCACCTGCAATTGCGAGCCGCCGATGCCCAGGATGTGCGCACCCATCAGCGCCAGGACGTTGCAGAACTCCTGCACATGCGGCTCGCAGGCGGCATTGGTCAGGTGCGAGCGGCCGCGTGCGGCCACCGCGCAGAGCACGAAATTCTCGGTGGTGGTGACCGAGGCGTATTCCAGCCAGTGGTCGGTGGCGGTGAAGTGCTGCGGCGCGAAGATCGTCACCGCGCCGGGCTCCAGTTCCACCCGCGCGCCGAAGGTGCGGAAGACTTCGATGTGCGGGTCGACCTCGCGCACGCCCAGCGTGCAGCCGGTGACATCGTCCTCCAGCCTCACGCGGCCGAAGCGGTGCAGCATCGCCGGCACCAGCATGATCGACGAACGCATGCCCGCCGGCAGCCGCGCCTCGGCATCGGCCAGGCCGCTGCGGTGGTGCAGCTTCAGCGTGCCGCTGGCGAAGTCCATCTCCACCTGGGAGCCCAGCGTGCGAAAGAAGTCCAGCAGCTTGCGCACGTCGGTGATGTCCGGCACGCGGTGCAGCACCACCGGTTCATCGGTCAGCAAGGTGGCGCACAGCACCGGCAGCACGGCATTCTTGTTGGCCGAGGGGGCGACGGTGCCTCGCAAGGGGCGGCCGCCATGCACGATCAGGTTACTCATGGGAACAAACGGGTGAGCAGTGTCAAGGGCGACATGATGCGCCGAACCGAACCCCGCGCTAGCGGACGGGGCGATGAAAGTCGACGAAGTGCGGCTGGGCAGCCGCCAGAATCGGGGCATGTCCACGCCGACGACCCCGCCCGCCCAGCCGCGCAACCCCCTGCATGGGTTGACGCTGGAGGCCATCGTCAGCGCGCTGGTGGCGCACTTCGGCTGGCCGGGCCTGGCCGAGCGCATTCCGTTGCGCTGCTTCAGCCATGAGCCGAGCATTGCGTCGACGCTGAAGTTCCTGCGCAAGACGCCCTGGGCGCGCGAGAAGGTGGAGGGGCTCTACCTCTTCATGCAGCGCGAGATCCGCCGCGGAGCCGGCCCGGCGGCTTAGCCCGGCTTGCGGAACTCGTTGGCGATCCAGGCGGCGGCGCTGGTCGGGCTGAGCTTGAAGCCGGCGGGCACGCGCACGCGCGCCAGCGCTTCGCCGTCCGCATCCGTCGCGGCCAGGAAGGCATGCGGCTCGTCCTCGTCGGGCACGATGTCCAGCGTCACCGTGATGCGGCCCGCCTCTGCCATCACGTAGAGGCTCTTGTGCAGCAGGGCGTCGCGCTGCTGCTCATGCCGGCGCAACACTTCCGAGGCGGTCTTCACCAGCGTGTTGAAGGCCGCGGTGTCCAGCGGCTTGGGGTTCTTCTTGTCGCGGCCCATGGTCCAGGGGCCGACCAGCGCCGGCTCGGCCTCGCCCTGCTTGATCATCTCCACTGCCCAGCCGTCGTCGTCTTCGTTCTTGATGACGCGGGCGGTCCAGCCGTTGTCGCGCCACAGGCGGGCTTCGTGCAGGGCCTCGGGCAGGTCGGCCTCGTCGTTGGTCAGCGTCGGAATCGATGTCATGGCGGGCATCTTACGGGCCACCGCAGGCCGCTCCGCGAGTTCGCGGCCGGCGCCTGAAACCATCGCCATGCGCCGGCCGGGTTGGGTCGTGCTGTCGTTGTCACGAAACCGCCTGACCCGCCGACGTCGCATTTGTTCCGAGCGTTTCAGCCACCTGTGCAGGCCGAACTGCCCCCGGCATGATCAGCCGATGAACACCTGCGAAGTGACGACGCCGGCGGGCACCGTGTGCATCACCTCCCTGCGCGAGGTGCGGCCACGCCTCTGGTCGATCAGCGGCTGGACCGACCGGGCAGTGCCCCGTTGACGGCTAAGGACATGGACATCATCGAACTTCTGCGTGTGCAGGCAGAGCGCGCGAATGCGCTTGAATTGCGTGAACGACGCGACTATCACGCGTATCTGAAGGCCCGTGGCGACGACAGCGAAACGCTGGAGGAGCACGTCGCCAGATACGCCAGCCTGGCGTGGCTTGGCCAGCCCGCCGTCGAGCACGACCTGGTCCGTCTGCAGGCCATCTGCCCGGTGCCGCTGCCAGCCGCGTTGCTGAGCTTCTATCGGACCGCAGCTGGCTTTCGCGGCGGCGGGCGGCTGCAAGATGCGGTGATTCACGCCCCCGCCGACTTGTTGCGCGCCTCGGAACTGCCGGCCGGTCAATGGGATGCCCTGCGATCGATGGGCCTTGTGCACATGGTGCTACGGGCGTGGGGCAATGACCGCTTCGAATTCGATCCCGACAGCCAAGAAGGCCTGGATCGGCCGAGCGTCGATGCCTTGAACACGAACTACGCCATCATCGGCTGGCGCGTGATGGACGATGGTGAGGCGCATGAGTTCCTCTACTTCGACCGCCAGGGTCGGTTCGGTCGGCTGTTCTATCACCAGGATGCCTTCGACGAGTTGCTCGCGGACCACCTCCTTCCCATGGTGCGGCAGTCGCGTCCTGCACCGGGCGACTTCGGCACCGTGCTGTCTGAATTCATTGCGGCTGCCGGACAGCCTTCGTCGCCGGGCTAAGCCGGCAAGCGGCCGGGCGACCGGCGTTCGCAGGCTTTTTGCGGGGCCGACTCGGCACATTGCCTGAAAATTCGAAGCATCGCTCTCAGCTTCCTGCCGCAGCCCATGCTCCGCTACACCACCATCCCGGTCACCCCCTTCCAGCAGAACTGCTCCGTCATCTGGTGCGATGAAACGATGGAAGGCGCCGTGATCGACCCTGGCGGCGACCTGGCCAAGATCCGCGCCGAGGTGGCACGCCAGGGCATCACGCTCAAGCAGATCCTGCTGACCCATGCCCACATCGACCATGCCGGCGGCACCGGCACGCTGGCGCGCGAGACCGGGCTGCCGATCATCGGCCCGCACCCGGGCGACCAGTTCTGGATCGACGGCCTGCCGCAGCAGGCGCAGATGTTCCGCTTCGCCCCGGCCGAGATGTTCACGCCCACGCGCTGGCTGCACGATGGCGACAGCGTGCCGGTCGGCCGCAGCACGCTGGCCGTGCGGCACTGCCCGGGGCACACGCCGGGCCATGTGGTGTTCCACAGCGACGAGGCCAGGCGCGCCTTCGTCGGCGACGTGCTGTTCGCCGGCGGCATCGGTCGCACCGATTTCCCCGGCGGCGACCACGCCACGCTGATCGCCAGCATCACCCAGCGCCTGTGGCCGATGGGCGACGACACGGTGTTCATCCCTGGCCATGGGCCGGAGAGCAGTTTCGGCCGGGAGCGGCGCAGCAACCCCTACGTCGGCGGCACCTGAACCCGCGCGGCCCGGGTTCCCGGGATGTGATTAGTTCACAAATTGTCACCGACGGATTCACTGCCCGCGGCCGGCACGGCTGCCTAAGCTGAGTGACATCCCGGGGGTGCCGACGCGTCGCGTCCTTGGTCCCGGGGTGAAACGGGGGCACGCATCATGTTGGACCAGCTCGATCTTCAACGTTCGCCGCGCAATGGCCTGGGCTTCGATCCCGGCGCGGCGATGCAAATGCTGCGAGACCGCAGCTACAGCGGCCCCGAGCGCCGCCTGGCCGCTACGGCCCTGCAGCAGCGCCGCATGGCGCAGATGGTCGACGAGGTCGATTACGGCATGCTGCTGCTGAGCGACGAAACCCATGTGGCGCACGTCAACCGCGCCGCGCGGCGCGACCTGGACGAGCAGCACCCGCTGCAATTGATCGGTAGCGAACTGCGCGCCCGCACGCTGCAGGACACCGCCGTGCTGCGCGATGCGCTGGCCGGGGCCAGCCAGCGCGGGCTGCGCCGCCTGCTGCGCCTGGGCGACGACAGCGAGCGCATCACCGTGGCCGTGGTGCCGCTGCCCACCCTGCCGTCGGAGCTGCGCCACAGCGTGGTGCTGGTGCTGGGCAAGCGCCGGGTCTGCGAAGAGCTCACGGTCGACTGGTTCGCCCGCGCGCATTCGCTGACGATGGCCGAGACCACGGTGGTCAAGGGCCTGTGCGCCGACCTGACGCCGCAGGAAATCGCCAAGCGCCAGGGTGTCGGGCTGGCGACCATCCGCACGCAGATCGGCAGCATCCGCGCCAAGACCGGCACCGCCAGCATCCGCGCGCTGGTGCGCCAGGTGGCGATGCTGCCCCCGCTGGTGAGCGCGCTGCAGGGCTTCAACACCGCGCCGGTGGCAGCGCAGCCGCCGCGCCGGACGATGCAGGCCTGAGCAGGCAGTCGCAGTAGCATCGCGGGCGCGCGGCCATTGCTGGGCCGTGCGCCCGCGATGCCGCCGATCGACCCGAACCTTGACTTGTCCGAATGGCCCGAGACACTGCGCGAGCTGGTGGCGCGCGGTGACGTGCGCCGTTACCGCAAGGGCACGCTGCTGATCCAGGAAGGCGATCACGGCGACACCTTGTTCATCATCCTGAGCGGCCGGCTGCGCGCCTTCAGCAGCGGTGAGCGCGACCGCGAGATCATCTATGGCGACTACAAGCGCGGCGAATACCTGGGCGAGATGAGCCTGGACGGCGGCCCGCGCTCGGCCAGCGTGATCACGCTGGAGGCCAGCACCTGCGCGGTGGTGACCCGCCGCACGCTGGAGGCCTTCATTGCCGAACGGCCGGCCTTTGCCTTCGAACTGCTGGCCAAGGTCATCCGCCGCGCGCGGGCGGCCACCCTCAGCACCCGCCAGCTGGCGCTGAACGATGTCTATGGCCGGCTGAAGCTGCTGCTGGAATCGCTGGCGGTCCTTGGGCCGGACGGCCAGCGCGTGCTGTCCGAACGGCTGACGCACCTGGAAATGGCCAACCACCTGGGCTGCTCGCGCGAGATGGTCAGCCGGCAGATGAAGGACCTGGAGAATGGCGAGTTCATCGCGATGGTCGATGGCCATGTCGCGCTGCTGCGGCCCCTGCCGGCGCGCTGGTAGCGCGTCGGCAGATGGCAGGGACACCGGCGCGCTGGCGGATCAGGACGCCGGCTTGACCGGCGGCGGCCCGAAGCGCTGATCCGGTTTGGCGGCCCGCTGGTAGAAGGGTTCGGCGCGCGGCAAGCGGGCTTCGATCTCGGCAATGCGCGAGGTACCGGACGGGTGCGTGGACAGCCATTCCGGCGGTGCGCCCTTGCTGGCGGTCATCATCTTCTTCCACAGCGATACGCCGGCGCGTGGGTTGTAGCCGGCCTTGGCGGCCAGCAGCAGGCCCAGCGCATCGGCCTCGGACTCGTCGTCGCGCGAAAAGCGCAGCGTCAGCAACTGCCCGCCCATGCCGGCGGCCGTGCGCGCGGTGTTGCCCAGGCCCAGCAGCGCGGCGCCGATCTCGATCACGCCACGCGTTGCAGCGGTCTTGCCCATGCGCTCGCGGGCATGCTCCAGCAGCGCGTGGGCGATCTCGTGGCCCATGATCATCGCCACCTCGTCGTCGTCCAGTTGCAGCTTGGTCAGGATGCCGGCGTAGAACGCGATCTTGCCGCCGGGCATGCAGAAGGCATTCAGCTGCGACGAGTTGATCAGGTTGACCTCCCAGCGCCAATCGCGCGCGCGCTCGTTGCAGCCCAGCGTGAAGGGCACGATGCGCTCGCCGATGTAGCGCAGCCGCTTGAGCTGGTTGTGGTCCTTGCTCACCAGCGCGCGCTGGTTGCCGGCCTGCTGCAGCATCTGCACGTACTGCTGGCCGGCGGCTTGTTCGATCTGCTCGGCCGACACCACCTTGGTGAAGCCGGAACGCTTGCATTCGGCGGCGATGTCGGGGTCGACCGCCGCGGCCGCGGGCGTGGTGCCCAGCGCCGCCAGCAGCCCCGCGCCGAACAGCGCGCCGCCCAGGCGCCGGCGCGCATGCAGGGCACAGGCGCAATCGCCGGGGTGGGCGAGGGCCGGCACGGGCACGTCAACGTCGTCTCGGGGGTCAAGGTGGGTCATTGCTTCGGGTCCTGTGCCGCTTGGCGCATTGCGTGCAGATTCTGCCTGTGGCGGAAAATTCAATCGTCGGCCGCCGCCGCGCCTGGCACCACCTCCAGCCGGCGCACCGGCGCGCGCAGCCACCAGAGCATCCACAACGCCGGCAGGGCCAGCACCGTCGACACGATGAAGAACGTCGGCCAGCCGATGGATTCGGCCAGCACGCCGGCCAGCGGCCCGACCCAGACCCGGCCGACCGACGCAAAGGCGCTGAGCAGCGCGTAGTGCGTCGCGGTGAAGCGCTGGTTGCACAGGCCCATCAGGAAGGCGACGAAAGCAGCGGTGCCCATGCCGCCCGAGAGGTTCTCGAAAGCCACCACCATCAGCAGCCCGCCATCCACCGGCGAGGCCTGCGTCAGCTGCACGATGCCCCAATCGAAGGCCGGGATCACCAGGCCCGGCAGGCTGCCCTTGCCCATCGCCGCCAGCCACCAGAAGCCCAGGTTGCTGGCCGCCTGCAGGATGCCGAACAGCATCAGCGCGCGCCACAGCCCGAGCTTGAACATCAGCGCGCCGCCGAGCAGCGCGCCGCCGATCGTCAGCCACAGCCCGATGACCTTGTTGACCACGCCCACCTCGGCCGAGCTGAAGGCCATGGCCTTCAGCAGGAAGGGCGTCATCAGCGCGCCGGCAAACGCGTCGCCCAGCTTGTAGAGCACGATGAGCAGCAGGAAGGCTGCCGCGCCCGGCTGCGAGAAGTAGCTGCGCAGGCCGCCGAGCAAGGTCTCGAACTTCGCGCGCCGCGCGGCCCAGCTGGCCAGCGGCAGTGTGAAGCCAATGCCCATCAGCAGCGCCAGCAGGTCGATCCAGCGGGCCTGCAGCGCCGGCGCCAGCGTGCTGCCGGCGAGCCAGGGCCGCAGCAGCCAGCCGGCGATCGGGGCGGCCAGGTGCAGCGTGAAAAGATAACCCGTGACAGCAGCGGCCAGCACCGCGACGAAGCCGAGCAGGTCGTTGCGGGCCACGCTGCGCGGCACTGCCGACAGCGGCAGCCGCGGCAGCGCGATCAGCGAGAACACCGCGGTGCCGGCCATCAGCGCGGCCATCAGCCGATACACCTCGGCCCAGGTCCAGCCGCTGCCGGTGACCGCATCGGTCCAGATCATCGCCACGCCGCCGGACAGGATCATCGCCAGCCGGTAGCCCAGCACCTTCAGCGACGAGCCCAGCCCGCGTTCGGCCTGCGGCAGCAGGTCGGTGCCGTAGGCATCGATCACCACGTCCTGCGAGGCCGAGACGAAGGCCAGCACCAGCGCCAGCAGCGCGAACATCTGCAGCGCCGCTTTCGGCGGCGTGGCCGCCAGCGCCAGCAGCGCGCCGGCCAGCAGCAGCTGTGTCAGCACCAGCCAGCCGCGCCGGCGGCCGAGTGCCGGCCACAGCTCGAAGCGGTCCATCAGCGGCGCCCACAGGAACTTGAAGGTGTAGGGTAGGCCGACCAGGCTGAGGAAGCCGATGGTCGCGACATCCAGCCCTTCGATGCTCAACCAGGCCTGCAGCGCCTGGCCGGTCAGCGCCAGCGGCAGCCCCGACGCAAAGCCCAGCACGCCAACGACGAACAGACGGTACAGCGCGGCCAGGCGGCGGGAATCGGGCATCGGTGCATTCTAGGAAGGGGCGACATGCCAGCGTCGCCGCAGCCGGCTCATGAAGGCCTGGTGCACATCGTCGACGAAGGTGAACACCACCGGAATCACCAGCAGGCTGAGGAAGGTGGAGGTGATCAGCCCGCCGATCACGACGATGGCCATCGGCGAGCGGAAGCTGGGGTCGACGCCCAGGCCCAGCGCGATGGGCATCATGCCGGCGCCCATCGCGATGGTGGTCATCACGATCGGCCGGGCGCGCTTGCGGCAGGCGTCGAGCAGCGCGTCCCAGCGCTTCAGGCCGTGGTCGCGGCGCGCGATCACCACGTAGTCGACCAGCAGGATCGAGTTCTTCGTGGCGATGCCCATCAGCATGATCAGCCCGATCATCGAAGGCATCGACAGTGAGCTGTGGGTGATGAACAGCGCGAGGAAGGCGCCCGGGATCGACAGCACCAGCGCGGCGAGGATGGTCACCGGCTGCACGAAGTCCTTGAACAGCAGCACCAGCACGGCGTAGATGCACAGCACGCCGGCGCCCATGGCGATGAGGAAGCCGTCGAACAGGTCGGCCATCGCCTCGGCGTCGCCCACCGAGGCGCGGCTGACGCCCGGCGGCAGCTGCGCCAGGCTGGGCAGCGCCAGCGCGTGGGCCTCGACCTCGCCCAGGCCCTGGCCGTTCAGCTCGATCTCGAAGTTGATGTTGCGCCGGCGGTCATAACGATCGATCTGAGCGGGCCCGGCAGCGATGGACAGCGTCGCGACATTGCCCAGCATCACCGGCCCCTTGGCGCCCGGCACCGGCAGCCGGGCCAGCAGCGCCAGGTCCTGCCTTGCTTCGGCCGGCAGGCGCACGACCATCGGCACCTGGCGCTGCGCCAGGTTGAGCTTGGCCAGGCCCTGGTCGTAATCGCCGGCGGTGGCCACGCGCAGCGCGTCGGCCAAGCCGGACGAGGTGACGCCCAGGTCGGCCATGCGTGCGAAATCGGGCCGCACGATCAGCTCCGGCCGCTGCAGGCTGGAGGTGGAGGTGATGTTGCCGATGCCGGGAATCGTGCGCAGTTCGCGCTCGACCAGGCGGCCGTGCTCGGCGAGCACGCGGCCATCCTCGCCGGCCAGCACCAGCACGTACTTCTCGGCCGAGCCGCCGAAGGCCACCTTGACCCGCGCACCGGGCAGCACCGTCAAGGCCTCGCGCAGCTGCGCCTCGATCTGCTGCTTGCTGATGCCGCTGCGTTCCTGGCGCCGCGTCATGTTGATCGTCAGCACCGCCTTGCGCACGTCGGCCTGGCCCTGGGGTGCGAACGGATCGGCGCCGGAGTTGCCGCCGCCGATCGCGGTGTAGACCATCTTCACATGCGGATGGCGGGCCACGATCTCGCGCGCCTGCTCGGCGCTGGCCAGCGTCTGCTTCAGCGTGGCGCCAGGCGGCAGCGTCAGCGTCACCTGGGTTTGCGACAAGTCGTCGGGCGGGATGAAACCGGTGGGCAGCAGCGGCACCAGCAGGAAGGAGCCGACGAAGAACACCGCCGCGCCGAGCATCGTCCACCAGCGGTGGCGCAGGCACCAGGCGGCCCAGGTTTCGTAGATCCGCAGCCAGCCCGGCACCGGCCGTTCCTTGGCCGGTGCTTTCATCAGGTAGGCGGCCATCATTGGTGTCAGCATGCGCGCGACGACCAGCGAGAAGAACACCGCGATGGCCGCGGTCCAGCCGAACTGCACGAAGAAGCGGCCGACCACGCCGCTCATGAACGCGGTGGGCAGGAACACCGCGATCAGCGTGAAGGTGGTGGCGATCACCGCCATGCCGATCTCGTCGGCGGCTTCCATCGCCGCCTGCATCGGCGTTTTGCCCTGCGCGAGGTGGCGCATGATGTTCTCGATCTCGACGATGGCGTCGTCGACCAGGATGCCGACCACCAGCGACAGCGAGATCAGCGTCACGCCGTTGAGCGTGAAGCCCAGCAGGTGCATCACCGCGAAGGTCGGTATCGCCGACAGCGGCAGCGCCGCGGCGGCCACCAGCGTGGCGCGCCAGTCGCGCAGGAACAGGAACACCACCAGCACCGCCAGCGCCGCGCCTTCGTACAGCAGCAGCATCGAGCCGTCGAAGCCTTCACGCGCCGGGTCGACGAAGTTGAAGGCCTCGGTGATCGTGATGTCGGGATGCCGCGCCTTCAGCGCGTCCAGCGCCTGGCGCACGCCGGCGGCGACGTCCAGCTCGCCGGCGCCGCGTGAGCGCGTGATCTCGAAGCCGACCACCGGCTTGCCGTTCAGCAGCGCGGCCTGGCGCCGTTCGGCCACCGTGTCGGCCACCGTCGCCACCTGGTCGAGCCGGATGCGCCGGCCGTCCGACAAGGCCATCTCCAGCCGCGCCAGCTCCTCCGCCGATTGCACCGTGGCCAGCGTGCGCACCGATTGCTCGGCGCCGCCGATGTCGGCGCGGCCGCCGGAGGCGTCCTGCTGCACCTGGCGCAGCTGGCGCGAGATGTCGCCGGCGGTGACGTTCAAGGCCAGCAGCCGCGCCGGGTCGAGCTCGATGCGCACTTCGCGCGAGACACCGCCGACCCGCGACACCGCGCCGACGCCGCGCACGGCGAGCAGCGTTTTCGACACCTCGTTGTCGACGAACCAGGACAGCGCCTCGTCGTCCATGCGGCTGGAGGCCACGGTGTAGGTGAGGATCGGCGTGCCGGCCAGGTCGGCCTTGGCCACCACCGGGTCGCGCAGGTCGGCCGGCAGGTCGGCCCGCACGCGCGAGACCGCGGCGCGCATGTCGTCGACGGCTTCCTGCACCGGCTTCTCGAGCTGGAACTCGGTGGTGATGACCACCACGCCATCGCTGATCGTGGTGTAGATGTGCTTGACGCCCTGCGCGCCGGCGATGGCGTTCTCCAGCTTGCGCGCGACCTCGGTTTCCAGCTGCCCCGGTGCCGCGCCGGGCAGCGCCGCGGTGATGATGACCATCGGCAGGTCGATGTCCGGGAAGTTCTGGATCTTCATCGCCTTGAAGCCCAGCAGGCCGGCCAGGCTCAGCAGCAGGAACAGCAGCACCGACGGGATCGGATTGCGGATCGACCAGGCGGAGACGTTGATGACGCCACTCATGGCCCCACCACCTTCACCAGATCGCCGTCGGCGAGGAAAGCACCGCCCGAGGCGACCACGCGCACCTCGGCGGCCAACCCGCTGGTGATCTCGACGCGGTCGCCGACGCGGCGGCCGGTGGCCACCTTGGTCAGCGTGACGCGGCTGTCGTCGCCCAGCCGGTGCACATAGCTGAAGCCGTCGCGCAGCAGCACGGCGGTCTGCGGCAGCGTGAGGCCCGGCGCCGAGCCGAAGGAAAACTCGCCGCGCACGAACATGCCCGGCTTGGCATCGCTGCCCGGCGCCAGGTCGACATAGACCAGGCCGTTGCGCGTGGCGGGGTCGACCACCGGGCCGACCATGCGCACGCTGCCTTTCACCGCCTGGCCGGCGGGTGTCGTCACCAGCGCCGGCAGGCCGGGCTTCAGCCGCGACAAGTCGCCGGCCGGCACCTCGGCGCGCCACTCCAGGCGGCCGCGCCGGATCAGCCGGAACAACTCCTGCCCGGGTTGGGCCATCGCGCCTTCGGTGGCCCAGCGCGCCGAGATCACGCCATCGTCGGGCGCGACGATGCGGGCCTGCGCCAGGCGCACCTCGTCCGATTTGACGCGTGCGCGCAGCGATTCGAGCCGTGCCTTGGCGGTGCGTTCGGCTGTCAGCACCTGGATCGACTGCTGCTGGCTGATGGCGCCGGCGGGTCCTAGTGTGCGCGCCCGGTCGGCATTGGCCGTGGCCTCGGCCAGCAGGGCCTCGCCCTCGGCGAGCGCGGCCTGGCTCTGCGCCAGCTCGGCGTTGAGCGTCTCGGTGGACAGGCGCGCGAGCAGCTGGCCGCGCTTGACGCGGTCGCCGACCTGGGCCCGCACCTCCGTCAGGCGCAGGCCGCTGGATTCGGTGCCGATCACCGCTTCCTGCCACGCCCCTACCGAGCCGGCGGCCGACAGCTTCAGCGGCCAGTCGATGCGTTGCGGCGTGGTGATCTGCACCGTCAGCGCGGCGCGGGGCGGCGCCGAACTGCTCTTCGAGGGGGTGGCTGGCGTGCTGGCCTGGGCCGAGGCCAACGCGGGGTGGACCAGCAGCAAGAGTGTCGTGCTCAAGGCACTCAGCGCGGTTCTCCCGGGCGAGTGACGGATCCGGTGCCGGAGGCGGTGCGTCACGGGCATGTTCACGGACATGGGCTCGATTCGGGGGGCCACAGAGCCGGGCATGTTGACACGTCCGGCACCGGATACGCCGGCGGCAACGGCGCCGCAACGGCCGGCACCTACGCTGCAGCCATCCCCCGTCCCCCCAGGAGTACCGCGATGACAACCCCCGTTCAGCTGACTGCCAGTGCTTGCACCACCCGGTTCCTGCCCGTGCGCAGCGGGCGCCTGCGCGCCGGACGTCGCATGGCACCGCAGCTGCATGCCCGGCTGCTGGCTCGCGCACTCGCCATGCCGAACCATCTGGTCGACCTGCTGCGCCCGGATGCGGACGCAGCGGACCTGGCGCAGCAGGTGCTGGACACCGCCACCTGCGCAACATCACCCTCGTGCGCCGCGTGACCGGCCGGCGCTGCCGGATGGCGGCGCCAGGCCTCGACGCTCACAAGGAAATGCGGCTGTGCCACTTTGCTTGACCCCCTCGGGCGGTGTTCAGGACGCCGGCCGCGGCCGGCCCGCCGGCAAGTCGGGCTCGACTTGCTTGTAGGCCGCTTCGGCCAGCGCCAGCAAGCGCTCACGCGGCAGCTTGCCGACCAGCGCACAGCCGTATCCTTCTTCGGCCCAATAGAACATGCCCAGCTCGCCTTCGCGCTGGTAGCGGAACGAGGTGCTGGTGCCCGGCTCGGGCCGGCGCAGGTAGACGGTGATGCGCTGGCCGCCGGCGTTCTGGTACATCAGCTGCGCGCTGGGGCCATGTGCGTCGGGCAGCAGCCGGCCGCCGACCAGCGCAAAACCTTCAGAGCGCAGGTCGAACAGCCGCACCGGCATGTCCAGCCGCTTGGTCAGCCAGCGCGCCAGGTGTTCTTCCTGCGCACGCTGCTGCGCCGGCTGGCCCTCGGCGACGTTCACCTCCACCGGGTGGCGCACCTCGGGTGCATAGACCGCATGGGCCACCGCGGCCCGCTGGGTCCAGCTGCCGCGGCCGCTGGCCACGTCACGCTCGGGCTGGAACTGCCAGACCAGGCCGCCGCCGATCAGCGCGCCGCCCACCAGCAGTCCGGCGGCCGCCGCGGCCAGGCGCCAGCGGGCCGGCGCCTGGCTGCGGCCGCCTTCACGCACGGCGCGCTGCAAGGCCTCGGGCACGGTTTCGTCGAGCACCGGGTCGAAGCGTGCGCGCAAGCCTTCGCGGTCGGCCGCCCACAGGCGCACGCGTGCGGCGTCGTCGGGGTGCTCGCGCAGCCAGGCTTCGATGCCGAGCCGCGTGACGTCATCGAGTTCGCCATCGAGCCAGGCCGACAGCAGGTCGTCGTCCGGTTGTTGCCTGTCCATGATCACACCACCCGCCGCAGCGTCCGTACCTTGTCGGGCCGGCCACGGCCTTCCAGCCATTCACGCAAGTTGGCCCGGGCCCGCGAGACGCGCGACATCACGGTGCCGATGGGGATGCCCAGCGCCTCGGCGCATTCGGCATAACTGAGCTGCTCCACGCTGACCAGCAGCAGCGGCTGGCGCTGCTCGGGCGGCAGCCGCGCCAGCGCGGCATTCAGGTCGATGCGCAGGCCGATGTCGACGCCGGGGTCGGCGCCGTGGGCGTCCTGGTGCGCTTCGATGTGCTGCGGGTCCAGCACCTGCATGCGCGCATCGCGCCGGCGGCCATCGAGAAAGGCGTTGTGGGCGATCGACAACAGCCACAGCACCATGTCGCGCCGCTGGTCGAACTGATGCCAGTGCGACAGCGCGCGCTCCAGCGTGGACTGCACCAGGTCGTCGGCCGGCGCTGCATCGAACACCAGCGACCGCGCATAGCGCCGCAGCCGCGGGATCGCGGCGAGCAACTGGTTGCGAAAGGAGTCGGGAGCGTCCACCCTGGGCATACGCCGGAGCGTGCCGCATTATTCCGCTGCCAGGGCGGCGGCCGCCTCGGGCGTCGCTCGATCCTAACGGGCAAAGAACTGGTGCAGGCAGGCGCGCCAGGTGGTGAGGCGGCTGCGCTCGCTGGCCAGGGCGGCGGGCATGGCGGCTGGCTGCGGCTGCCAGCGCTGCAGCAGGCGCAGCGGCGGGTGCTGCTGGGTACCGGCGCCAGCTGCAGGGCCTACACCGGCCGGCAATCGCATGTCCATGAAATCTCCTGGGCCCGACCCCCTGTCCGGGCAATGCGGCGATCGTAGAGGCGTGGTTCGATGCACACAACGGGGTGATCTGCAGACGGAGCTTGCGTTTTTGCAGACTCTACGGATACTGGGCCGATGGACGAACTCGACTGGAGCGATCTGCGCTACGCGCTGGCCATCGGCTCGGCCGGCAGCCTGGTGGCCGCGGCGCGTCAACTGGCGGTGAACCACACCACGGTGCTGCGGCGTCTGGATGCGCTGGAAAAGCGCCTGGGCGCGCGGCTGTTCGAGCGCACCCGCAGCGGTTACCTGCCCACCGAAGCCGGCGCGCTGGTGCTGGAGCAGGCCCGCCGCATGGCCGACCAGGCCGACGAGATCGAGCGCCGCGTGCTCGGCCGCGACCGCGAACTCACCGGCCCGTTGCGCGTGACCACCGCCTTCGTGGTCATGGCGCACCTGCTGCCGCAACCGCTGGCCGACTTTGCGCGGGCCTTTCCCGGCATCGAGGTGGAGGTGGTGGAGAACGCCTTCCTGGTCGACCTGACCCGGCGCCGCGCCGACGAGTCGCCAGCCTGGGCCTGGCGCGAGGCCGATGTGGCGGTGCGCCTGACCTCGCAGGTGGCCGAGCACCTGGTCGGCCGGCCGCTGGGCATGACGCATTGCCGCGTCTATGCCAAGCGCGGTGCCCAGGGCCTGCCGCAGGGCGTGGACACGCTGGCGACGCTGGTGCGCGACGCGCCGTGGATCACCTTCGAGCGCGATGCCCAGTCCCGCGTGTACGACCAGTGGATGCGCGAGCAGCTGGCGCAGGCCCAGGTGCGGCTGCGCGTGGACATCTTCAACGCCGTGGCGGCGGTGCTGCGCACGGGTCTGGGCGTGGGCATCCTGCCGACCTTCATGGAGCCGCAGCATCCGGAGCTGCAGCCGGTGTCGGAGGTGATCCCGGAGCTGTCGGTGCCGGTGTGGATGCTGACCCACCCGGACCTGCGGCAGACGGCCCGCGTGCGGGCTTTCATGCAGCATGTGGGCGATGGCGTGGCCGCGCTGCTGGAGCGCTATTGATCCCTTCGGGGCTCAGTAGCCGCGCGCCCTGTCCACCGCGTTGGGCAGCGGCCGGCCCTGTTCCAGGCACTGCAGGCCGGCGACGAACTGCCGCGCGACCGTGTCCAGCGACGATTGCGCGGCGATGTGCGGCGTGATCAGGATGCCGGGCACGTCCCACAGCGGGTCGTCGGCCGGCAGCGGTTCGGTCTGCTGCACGTCCAGCGCCGCGCCGGCCAGCTGGCCGCTGCGCACGGCGGCGATCAGGTCGGCTTCGATGACATGGCCGCCGCGTGCCACGTTGATCAGGTAGGCGCCGCGTGGCAGGGCCGCAAAGGCCTGGGCGTTCAGCAGGCCGCTCGTTTCAGGCGTCAGCGGCAGCGCGTTGATGACGACCTCGCTGCGTGCCAGCAGCGGCAGCAGCGGCCCGCTGCTGCGCCGCCAGCCTTCGACCGGGAAACCCAGCGCGCTGAGCGTGGCGGCCACTGTCTGGCCGACCTCACCGAAACCCAGCACCGCGCAGCGGTGGCGCGCGGCGGCCTTCGGGTGGCGCTGCCAGCTGTGCTGGCGCTGCTGTTCGTCGTACAGCGGCAGTTGCCGCGCATGGCGCAGCACCATCAGCGCCACATGCTGGGCAATGCCCAGCGCCTGGTCGGGGTCGACCACGCGGGACATCGGGATCTGCGGCGGCAGGTCGGGCGGCAGCAGCTTTTCGACGCCGGCGGCGATCGAGCAGACCCAGCGCAGGGCCGGCAGCTGCGGCGCCAGGCCGGGCGGCAGCCGCCAGCCCAGCAGCACCTGCACGCGGGCCAGCGTGGCGGCGTCCAGCTCACGCGACCAGGGGATCAATTCCAGTTCGGGCGCGACGGCCAGCACGGCGTCACGGAAGGCGGGAATCTGCGACGGGTCGGGCGGCAGCAGCAGGATCGGTGGGTTCATGAAGCGAGTGTGCCGCAGTCGCCGACGGGCCCGCGTTGCTCGTGCGCCTGCCCTGCCGACACCCTTCAGTGCGGCGCGATGTCCAGGTAGCGCCAGATGTCGCGCATGAACGGGTGCCGCCAGTAGTTGTGCAGCCACGGCTGCAGCAGATCGGCCTGGATGCGGTGGCCGTGCACTTTGTAGGGCATGTAGGCCACCATCAGGTTCTTGCCCTCGCGCATCAGCGCCGCGCGTTCGGGGCCGTCGGGCAGCACGCGCTGGCGTTCGTACAGCCGGTCGAAGGCCGGCAGCGCAAAGCGCGCGTCGTTGGACTCGCTGGCGTTCGGGCCGTAGGCCAGGCCGAGGAAGAAGGCGCCGTCGGGCGACGCGGCGGTCCAGCCATAGCCCCAGATCATCAGGCTGCCCGAGCGGGAGCGCAGCAGCAGCTCGCTCCAGCGCGCGGGTTCGAAAACCACGCGCAGGCCCACGGCCGTCAGGCTGCGCTGCCAGACTTCGTTGCCGTCGCGTGCCGCCTGGTCGGCGAGCGAGGCGATGCGCAGCGTTAGCGGCCGGCCGTCGGGCATCTCGCGCCAGCCGTCGCCGTCGCGGTCGACATAGCCGAACAGATCGAGCAGCGCGCGCGACTTCGCCGGATCGTGTTCGCTCATCTCGCTGCGGTAGTCCGCTTCGTAGCCGATGGTGTAAGGCGGCACCGCCGATTGCGCCGGCACCGCCAGCCCGCCGCGCACCAGCCGCCGGTAGGACCCGCCGTCGTGGGCCAGCGCGATCGCGCGGCGCAGCGCCACCTTGTCCGGCGCGAGGCCGCCGACCACCGGATCCTGGTGGTTGAAGTAGGACATCAGCATGTCGGCCTGCGGCGTCAGCGCCAGCTGCACGCCCTTCTTCTGCAGGAAGGGGGCGAGCCGGCCGTTCGGCACCGCCAGCTTGCCGAAGCTGCCGGGCACCTCGGCCCAATCGAGCTGGCCGTTGACGAAGGACAGCCAGTAGGGTTGCTGCTCCTCGATGATGCTGAACTCGATGCGGTCGATCAGCGGCAGGCGCTGGCCGCTCAGTTTGTCGGCTATTGCGCGGGCTTCCGGCGTGTCGGCCGGCTGGCCCTGGTAGACCTCGCCGCGGAAGCCGGGGGAGCGCTCCAGCACGATGCGCGAGCCGCGGCGCCAGGACACCAGGCGGTACGCGCCGGTGCCCACCGGGTGCGCGCTGATCTCGTTGCCGTAGTGCTCCACCACCTCGCGCGCCACTGCGCCGCTGAGGTAGGGCAGCGCCAGCTGGTAGATGAAGCGCGGGTCGGGATCGGCCATGCGCAGGCGCAGCGTGTAGCGGTCCAGTGCGCGCAGGCCTTCCACCTCGGTGTCGTAGTCGAAGGGCTTGCCGCTGCTGATGGCGCGCTGGCGCAGCTCGCTCAGGCCGAGCAGCTTGCTGCCTTCGAACAGGTACAGGTCGGCCGATTTCCAGCGCGGGTCGTAGAAGCGCTTGATGCTGTAGACGTAGTCCTGCGCCACCAGCTCGCGCGGCTTGCCCTTGAACGCCGGATCGTCGGCGAAGAAGATGCCGGGGCGGATGCGCAGCGTGACCTGCCGGAAGTCGGCCGAGATCTCCGGCAGCGCCGCCGCCGTCACCGGCACCAGGCGCGGCGGGCGTGCCAGGTAGTCGTAGCCCAGCGGCGATTCGAAGATGCTGGCGATGACCAGGTAGGTGTAGGTGCTGCTCTCGGCCTGCGGCGGGTCGAACGGCGTCTCGGCGGCGGGCAGTGCCAGGCGCAAGGTCTTGGTGCCAGCGTTGGCGCCGGCGGCCGCGGCACCCAGCGTGGGCAGGGCCGAAGCACCGGCCAGCAACTCACGGCGACGCAGCATGGCGCAGGCTCAGGACGCCGGCCGGCGGCTGGAGTCGATGTCGATCAGGTGCCACCACGAGCGCCAGAACAGCGGGCGCCGGTAGCCGATGACCCAGGGGTGCAGCAGATCCGATTCGATGCGGTGCACACGGTACTTCCACGGCATGTACGCGGCCGCGATGCGCTTGGCTTCGACGAACAGCGCGTCGCGTTCCGGGCCGTCGGGCAGCTGCTGCAGCTGTTCGTAAACGCGGTCGTAGGCTTCGAGCTTGAAGCGTGCCATGTTCTGGCCGCCGGTCTCCGGGCCGTACAGGCGGGCCAGTGCACTCTGGCCGTCCAGGCCGGCGGCGCTGGACGACAGCTGCCACATCATCAGCTTGCCGGCGCGGGCCGCCTTCAGGTTCTCCGGCCACTGCCCGGTGATGAACTTGATGCGGATGCCGAGTGCCGTCAGGCTCTTCTTCCACAGCTCGTCGAGCAGGCGGAAGCGCTGCTCGGGCTGCGTCAGCATTTCCAGTTGCAGCGGCGAGCCATCGGGTTGCTCGCGCCAGCCGTCGCCATCGCGGTCGACATAACCGTAGAGGTCGAGCAAGGCCATGGCACGGGCCGGGTCGTAGTCGCTCATCTCGCTCTTGAACGCGGCGACGTAGCCGGTGGTGTGCGGCACCAGCGGCGATTGCGCGGGAATCGCCGCGCCACGCCAGAACAGCTGGATTTCGCGCTGCACGTCGTAGCCCAGCGAGAGGGCGCGGCGCAGCGCCACCTTGTCCGGCGTGTAGCCGCCGACCACCGGGTGCTCCATGTTGAAGAAGGACAGCGAGCTGTCGGCGTTGACGACGCTGCGGCCGACGACGCCGCGCTTGGCCAGGTTCGGCGCCAGCCTGCCGTTGGGCATGGCCTGCGTGATGAAGCCGGGCGGCACGCTGTTGGCGTTGGTGGCCAGCGCGTCGATCTGCGTGTTCAGGAAGGCCAGCCAGCGCGGCTGGTCTTCCTGGATGATGCTGACCTGCACCTCGTCGATGATCGGCAGGCGTTTGCCTTTCAGGCGCGCGAGGATGGCCTGGCCTTCGGTGTCGTCGGCGGCCGGCTGCGCGTCGTAGACCACCTCGCGGTAGGTCGGGTTTCGCTCCAGCACGATCAGCGAGCCGCGCCGCCATTGCTTCAGCCGGAACGGGCCGGTGCCCACCGGGTGCGCGTCGATCGCATCGCCGTAGTGTTCCACCACCTCGCGTGCCACCGCGCCCAACAGGTCGGGCTGGGCCAGGGTTTCGACAAAACGCGGGCGCGGCGTGTCCAGCACGAAGCGCAGTGTGTAGCGGTCCAGCGCCTGGACACCTTCGATCTTGCGGTCGTAGTCGAAGGCCTTCCTGGCCTTGATCGCTTCTTCGCGTTGGGCATTCAGCCCGGCGAAGCCCACTGTCTGCATGGAGCCGAATGCCGGGCTCTTGGTGGCCGGATCGAAGAAGCGCTTGATCGCATAGACGAAGTCTTGCGCCACCAGTTCGCGCCGTCCGCCGGGCAGACCCTTGAAGGCCGGGTCCTCGGCAAAGTACACGCCGCGCTGGACCTTGATGGTCCAGACCTTGAAGTCGGCCGATACCTCGGGCTCGCCATCGGCCAGTTGCGGCCGGATCTTCGGCGGGCGGGCCAGGTGGTCGTAGTTGTAGAGCCCCTCGAAGATGTGCGGCGTGACCGTGCGCGAATACGTGTCGTTGACCTTCACCGGGTCCAGGCTGGTCTCCGCGGCGGAGAAGGCGAAGTGCAGGATCTTCTTTGGCTCGGCGGCTTGCGCCAACGCCGGCTGGGCCAGCAGCATGCTCATCACGAGCAGGCCCGGCCGCAGGGCGT
>NZ_DATILJ010000020.1:0-20068 GCF_035476535.1 Aquabacterium sp. | reverse complement strand
CGGTCGGAGCTCACTGGTGCACCCTACGGCCTGCGGCCAGTCCCGCCAAGCGGGAATGAGCCCCTTCGGGCGGCCGGGCGGAGCTCATGCACAGGCATCAGGTCGCACGGTCAGATGCAGCGCCCGCCGTCGACTTCCATGCACACACCGGTGAGCATCGTCGCTTCATCGCTGCACAGGAAACAGGCGGCGTTGCCCAGGTCCTCTGGCAGCGAGAGACGGCCGATGGGGATGCTGGACAGGAACTTCGCGCGCATCTCCGGCGTGTCCTCGCCCATGAAGGTCTTCAGCAGCGGCGTGTCGCCGGCCACCGGGTTCAACGCGACGACGCGGATGCCGGCAGGGGCCAGTTCCACCGCGCAGGCGCGCGTGGCGGTGATCACCCAGCCCTTGCTGGCGTTGTACCAGGCCAGCCGCGGGCGCGGGCTGACGCCAGCGGTGGAGGCCATGTTCAGCACCACGCCTCGCTGGCCATGCACACCCGGCGCATTGGCCTTGAAGCGCGGCACGATCTCGCGCATGGCCAGGTAGATCGCGCGCATGTTGACCGCGGTGATGCGGTCGAACTCATCCTCGGGCAGCTCTTCCAGCGGCTGCGGCAGGTGGCCGATGCCGGCGTTGTTGACCAGGATGTCGATGCGGCCGAAATGCAGCTCGGCGGTTTCCATCATCAACTGCACGTCGGTCTTGTCGGTGACGTCGACCTTCAGCGCCCGCGCCGCGGGACCTACGGCGGCCGCCACGCGCAGGCCGGCGGCGAGGTCGCGGTCAGCGATCAGCACCTGCGCCCCTTCGGCGACGAACTTGCGCACGATGCCCTCGCCGAAGCCCGAGCCGCCGCCGGTGACGATGGCCACCTTGTCTTTGAGTCTCATGGTCACTCCGCCATCAGATTGTGAAAGGGCTTGCGGTTCTTCCAGCGATGTGCCCCGAAGTCTCGCTGGTCGGTCGTCATGATGCGGCCATGGCCCAGGTGTTCGGCCAACAGCACCAGCGTGGCGTCGGCCAGGTCCATCGGCAGCTTGGCGTACTTGCGCATCAGCGCCGGCACCTGCGCGAGTTCTTCGCGCCCCGGACTCCACACCGCGACGCCGCCCTCGGCCACTTCCTGCATCAGGCCGGCAGCGAAATCAGCACCCAGCCGGCGCATCAACAGGTGGCAGGTCTCGGCCAACACGGGCCAGGTGGTGACCCAACCTTCGGCAGCGCTGGACACCTGGGCCTTGGCGCGCGCATGCCAAGCGTCATCGGCATCCAGCAGGGCATACAGGAAGCCGCTGTCGACGGCGATCACCGCCGACGCAACCCATGTTTAGCTTCCAGGATCTCTGTGAGGTGCTGCTTGTAGTTCGTCGCGACATCGCTGCGGCCGCTGTGGCCCTTGCCAATCAAGGCACCCAGGTGTTTCAACCCGGCTCGACCAGCCCGCACCTGGGCGTAGTACAGGCCGACGCTTTCACGCACCACCTGGCTCACGCTCTGGCCGGTGGTCGTGACCAGGTAGTCGATCTGCTGCTGCGACTCTTCGTCCAGCCGGGCATTGACGCGCATGATGGGCTCCTTCAACGACAAGCTGTCATCCATTGTATGACACGCCGGCACGCCCACTCAATCGTGCTTGATCGCCACCGTCTTTAGCGACGAGAAGCCGTACAGCGCCTCGAAGCCTTTTTCTCGGCCATGGCCGGACTGCTTGACGCCGCCGAAGGGCAGCTCGATGCCGCCGCCGGCGCCGTAGTCGTTGATGAAGACCTGGCCGCATTTGAGCTGCCGCGCCATGCGGAACTGGCGGCCGCCATCGCGCGTCCAGACGCCGGCCACCAGGCCGAAGGCCGTGCCGTTGGCGATCCGCAGCGCTTCGGCCTCACCGTCGAACGGCATCACCACCTGCACCGGGCCAAAGATCTCTTCCTGCGCCAAGCGGTGATCGGCCGTCACCGGCGCCAGCAGCGTCGGCGCGACATAACAGCCGCCGCTCGGCAAGCCGGCCGGCAGCGCGGCCTGGGCCGCCAGTGGCAAGCCGGTGTCGCGCGCGATGCTCAGGTAGCCCTGCACGATCTCACGCTGGCGCGCCGAGATCAGCGGGCCGACATCCGGATCGTCCAGCGCCGGACCGACGCACAAGGCCCGGTAACGCGCGGCCATGCGCGACACCACTTCGTCGAACACCGGCCGCTCGACGAGGATGCGCGACGCCGCCGAGCAGGTCTGGCCGGCGTTCTGGATGCCAGCATTCACCAGGAAGGGCAGCGCAGCGTCCAGGTCGGCATCGGCAAAGACGATCTGCGGGCTCTTGCCGCCCAGCTCCAGCGTCACTGGAATCGTGTTGCGCGCGGCCGCCGCCTGGACCAGCCGGCCCACCGCCACCGAACCGGTGAAGGACAGGTGCGCCACGCCGGGGTGTGCGCTCAATGCGGCCCCGGCCTCGTCGCCCAGGCCGGGCACGATGTTCAGCGCGCCGGCCGGCAGCCCCGCCTGCTGCGCGATATGACCGAAGGCCAGCGCGCTGAGGCAGGCTTCTTCGGCCGGCTTCAACACGCAGGCATTGCCCATCGCCAGCGCCGCGCCGACCGAGCGGCCGATGATCTGCATCGGGTAGTTCCAGGGCACGATGTGGCCAGTCACGCCATGCGGCTCGCGCAGCGTCAGCGCGGTGTAGCCGGTAGCGAACGGGATCGTCTGGCCATGCACCTTGTCGGCCGCGCCGCCATAGAACTCCAGGTAGCGCGCCAGCGCGATGGCATCCGCCCGGCCCTGCTTCAGCGGCTTGCCGACGTCCAGCGCTTCCAGCCGCGCCAGTTCGTCGGCCTGTTCCAACACCCGCGCACTGATGCGCAGCAGCAGCCGGCCGCGCTCGGCCGCGCTGAGCCGGCCCCAGTCGCCCTCGAGCGCGGCTTGTGCGGTTTGCACCGCGGCGTCGATGTCGGCCGCGCCGCCGCGCGCGATCTGCGCCAGCAGCGAGCCGTCGTTCGGGTTGATCAGCGGCAGCGTTTCGCCACCCGCCGCGCTGCGCCAGACGCCGCCGATCAGCACGCAGTCGGTGGCAAAGGGAATCGTCTGCATGCGGATCTCCACAACGAAGGCTCAAGGCTTTAGGGCATGATATTCCGCATGACATCGCCGGCTGCCGACAAGGCATGAGCGTCTTCCTCGCCAAGCGCATCCTGACCTTTCTGGCCACGCTGGCGATCGCGTCGGCACTGGTGTTCAGCGCGCTGGAGCTGCTGCCGGGCAATGTGGCGCAGGTGATGCTGGGCGATACCGCGACGCCTGAATCCATCGCCGCGCTGCAGAACAAGCTGGGCCTGGACAAGCCGGCGGCCGAACGCTACACGCGCTGGATCGGCGGCTTGTTGCAGGGCCGCACGGTGAACAGCTTCTCGTATGACACGCCAACCGCCGAGCTGATCCGCGAACGCCTGCGTGTCAGCCTGCCGCTGGCCGCGATGGCGATGGCGCTGACCACCGTGCTGGCGCTGGCGCTGGGGGTGTATGCCGCCTCGCAGCACAACAAGATCGGCGACGTCGGCGTGATGGCGACCAGCCAGCTCGGCATCGCGATCCCGAGCTTCTGGTTCGCGATCCTGCTGATCCTGTTGTTCGCGGTGAAACTGCAGTGGGTCAGCGCCGGCGGCTTCCCGGGCTGGACCGAAGACGAAGGCGGCGGCCCCTGGGAGGGCGTGAAGGCGCTGCTGCTGCCGACCCTGGCGCTGGCGCTGTTCCAGGCCGCGGTGCTGGCGCGGGTGACCCGATCGGCGGTGCTGGAGGTGATGCGCGAGGACTTCGTGCGCACCGCACGCGCCAAGGGCCTGAGCCGCCGCGCCACGCTGTGGCGGCACGTGCTGCGCAACGCCATGATCCCGGTGCTGACCATCATGGGTCTGCAGTTCGCGAACCTGATCACCGGCACCATCGTCATCGAGAAAGTCTTCGTGCTGCCCGGCATCGGCCTGCTGGTGTTCCAGGCCATTGCCAACCGCGACCTGGTGCTGGTGCGCGACGTCGTGATGCTGCTCGTGGCGGTGGTGGTGATCGTCAACTTCATCGTCGACGTGCTGTATGCGCGGGTCGATCCGCGGCTGAAGGCCAGCGACGCATGAAACACCCGCAGGCTTTGACAAGGGTGCACCCGTGAGCCAGGCTTTCACGGCGCGCGCGCGCCGCCACCCCAGCTTCCTGCTCGGCGCCTCGCTGACGCTGCTGCTGGCGCTGGCCGCCTTCGTCTCGCTGTTCTGGGCACCGTACCCGCCGGCCGAGATCGACATCCCGAACAAGCTGGCCGCGCCCAGCGCCGCGCACTGGCTGGGCACCGACAGCCTGGGCCGGGACATCGCAGCGCAATTGCTGGTCGGTGCGCAGAACTCGATCGTCGTCGGCGTCATCGCCGTCAGCATCGGCCTGATCGCCGGCGTGCTGCTGGGTTGCCTGGCGTCGGCGCGGCGCGGCTGGACCGAAGAGCTGGTGATGCGCGCCGCCGACTTCACCTTCGCGTTCCCGGCGCTGCTGTCGGCCATCATGCTGGGTGCGATCTACGGGCCGGGCCTGCTGACCGGCATCATCGCGATCGGCATCTTCAACATCCCCGTGTTCGCGCGCATCACGCGCGGCGCGGCGAATGCCGTGTGGTCGCGCGAATACGTGCTGGCCTCCCGCGCCGCCGGCTTTGGCGCGCTGCGCATCACGACGAACCATGTGCTGCCCAACATCGCCAGCGTGCTGATCGTGCAGGCCACGATCTCCTTCGCCACCGCGATCCTGGCCGAAGCCGCGCTGTCCTACGTCGGGCTGGGCACGCAACCGCCGCAGCCGAGCTGGGGCCGCATGCTCAACGAGGCGCAGACGCTGCTGTTCCAGGCGCCGATGCTGGCCGTCTACCCCGGCGTGGCGATTGCGCTGAGCGTGCTCGGGCTGAACCTGCTGGGCGACGGCCTGCGTGACCTGCTGGACCCCAAGCTCTCCCGCAAGCGCTAGAAGCACGCCCATCGGCACCGCCGTTGCCGGCGGCACCCGTTGAATGCTGCAACGCAGCGTTAGACTCGCGCGGCCATGGAAATCCGCAAGCCCCTGACCCTGCATCGCCTGCGCGCCATGCACGCCGCCGGCGAGAAGATCGCCATGCTGACCTGCTACGACGCCATCTTCGCGCGGCTGCTCGACGAGGCCGGTGCCGACGTGCTGCTGGTCGGCGATTCGCTGGGCATGGTGCTGCAGGGCCAGCCCAGCACGCTGCCGGTGACGCTGGACGAGATGGTCTATCACACGCAGTGCGTGGCGCGCGGCAACCGCAGCGCGTGGATCATCGGCGACCTGCCCTTCGGCAGCTACCAGGCGTCGACCGAACAGGCGCTGGCCAGCGCTGCGCGGCTGATGCAGGCCGGCGCGCAGATGGTCAAGCTCGAAGGCGGCGGTTGGACCGCGCCGCTGGTGCGCGCGATGGTCGAGCGCGGCATCCCCGTCTGCGCCCACCTCGGGCTGACGCCGCAATCGGTGCACGCGCTGGGCGGCTGGCGCGTGCAGGGCCGTGACGACGCGGCTGCCCAGGCGCTGCGCGAGCAGGCCCACGCGCTGGCCGAAGCCGGCGCAACAATGCTGGTGCTGGAACTGGTGCCCAGCGCACTCGCGCGCGAACTGGCGGCCGCACTGCCCATGCCGGTGATCGGCATCGGCGCCGGCGCGGGCGTCGGCGGCCAGGTGCTGGTGCTGCACGACATGCTCGGCCTGAGCACCGGCCGGCCACCGCGCTTCGTGCGCAACTTCCAGCAGGAAGGCGGCGCCATTGACGCTGCGATAAGACGTTATGTCGCGGCGGTGAAGGACGGCAGCTTCCCGGACGAATCCCTCCACGGCTATTGATCGAGCAAGCCCATGCACGTCATCCACACCCTTGCCGAGCTGCGCCAGGCGCTGGCCGGCAGCCCCAGCGCCTTCGTGCCGACCATGGGCAACCTGCACGCGGGTCACCTGTCGCTGGTCGCCCAGGCGCGCCAGTTCGGTGGCCTGGTGGTGGCCAGCATCTTCGTGAACCGGCTGCAGTTCGCGCCGCACGAGGACTTCGACACCTACCCGCGCACGCTGGCGCGCGACTGCGAACTGCTGCAAGGTGCCGGCTGCGACATCGTGTTTGCGCCCAACGAATCCGAGCTGTACCCCGAGCCGCAAGGCTACAAGCTGGTTCCGCCACCGGACCTGGCCGACCTGCTCGAGGGCCACTTCCGCCCGGGCTTCTTCACCGGCGTGTGCACCGTGGTGCTGAAGCTCTTCAACTGCGTGCAGCCGGCCGCCGCGGTGTTCGGCAAGAAGGACTACCAGCAGCTGATGGTGATCAGCCGCATGGTGCAGCAGCTGGCGCTGCCGATCGCCATCATCGCCGGCGAAACCAGCCGTGCCGAGGATGGCCTGGCGTTGTCTTCCCGCAACGGCTACCTGAGCACGTCGGAACGCGAAGAAGCGGTGTGGCTGTCGCGCTGCCTGCGCGAGCTGCAGGCCCAGGTGCTGTCCGGCCGCCAGGACTGGGCCGCGCTGGAAACCGCGGCGATGCAGACCTTGAGCGCTCGCGGCTGGTCGCCGGACTACATCGCCATCCGCCGCCAGGCGGACCTCGGCGAACCCGTGCCCGGCGCGCCGCTGGTGGTACTGGCCGCCGCGCGCCTGGGCAGCACACGCTTGATCGACAACCTGGAACTGGCGCAGACCGCACAGACGCCGGCGGGCGTGACCGACTAAACTCGCCGCCTTGCCCGGCTATCACACCAAACACGAAGACATCGCCGTTGCCGGTGTCGCCGATCTGCGCATTCGTTCGCTGCTGGACCGCCAGCAGTTCGCCGATCCGTCAGGGTTCGCCGCGGCATTGGGCATCTCGTCAGCGGCCTGGCCGCTGTTCGGACTGCTCTGGCCCTCGGGCCAGCGGCTCGCGGCACTGATGGCCTTGCGGCCGGTGCGCGCCGATGAGCGCATCCTCGAACTCGGCTGCGGGCTGGCACTGGCCAGCCTGGTCAGCCACCGGCGCGGGGCCGACATCACCGCCAGCGATTGCCACCCGCTGGCCGGTGCGTTCCTGCGCGAAAACCTGCGGCTTAACGACCTGGCCGCGCTGCCGTATTGCCACGGGCACTGGGGTGCCGGCCTCGACGACGACTCGTCGATCGACCCGGACCAGGCTCCGGCGCCGCAAGGCCGCTTCGACCTGATCATCGGCAGCGATGTGCTCTACGAGCGCGACGAGTCCGGCGGCCTGGCCCACTTCATCACGCTGCATGCCCAGGCCACCGCGCAGGTGCTGATCATCGACCCGAACCGCGGCAACCGGCCGGCCTTCAACCGCCGCATGGCCAGCGCCGGATTCGTGCTCAGCGAGTCACGGCTCGATGAACTGCCGGCCTTCGTCGGCAGCTACAAGGGCCGGCTGCTGAGCTATGCCCGCGTTAGCCGAGGCCTCAGCTGAAGACGCAAATACCGCTCCCGGAGTACACTGCGCTGCTCGGTGCGTGGTGTCGGCATCACAACGGCGCCACCGATCGGCCGGTTTGCCCCAGGTTGTCACGACCTCCGCGCGCACCAGCCCCTCTCTCCCTCCGGACGCACAGCCCGCCCCTTGCCAAGGGCCCGGCTGCCTGCCCAGTCGCCATCAGGCAGGACCTTCGCGAGACCGACACTGTTTCCGTGGCGCTGCCATCAGCGCGCCGCGGCTTGTTGCTGGCAGTCCCCCACCCGGGGCTGCGTTGTATTGGTTATTCATGTCCAGTCATTCCGCGCCCATCACGATGGGCAAATACCTGGTGTCGCCGCTGGCGCGCCAGACCGACGAAGGCCGCTATGCGCCTTCGGTCTCGATCCGCACCGGCCGCGGCAGTGCCACGCACGACCGCGTGCTGCGCTTCACGCACCACTTCGCCACCGCCCGCGAGGCGCTGCGCTACGCGGCCGACCAGGGCCGCAGCTGGGTCGTCGACCCGCAGCTGCGCTGAGCCCGGCGCCCCTGTCCACCATCCATCTCAACCATCATCACTCTCAAACGGAGCACCCCATGGCCAAGGAAGAACTGATTGAACTGCACGGCAAGGTCACCGAGGTGCTGCCGGACTCGCGCTACCGCGTCACGCTGGAAAACGGCCATCAGCTGGTGGCCTACACCTCGGGCAAGATGCGCAAGCACCACATCCGCATTCTGGCCGGCGACGCGGTGTCGCTGGAGTTGTCGGCCTACGACCTGAGCAAGGGCCGCATCACCTTCCGGCACCTCGAGCGTCGCGGGCCGAACTGAGTTCAGGCGCGGCGCCGTGTCAGCGGCGCCGTGGCGGCCAAGGCCAGCAGCACGAGCGCCAGTGATTGCGGTTCGGGAACGGCCTGGATCACGTCGCCAGCACGCACGGCCATGGCAAAGAACTCGTTTTCCTTGCCGATATGGAACTGGAAGCCGTCGTCGGCGTTGAAGTACCACGCCTCACCGGTTTCCGGATTCCTGTAAGTCAGCCCGATCCAGTAGGCTGCCGCCTGCATGTTCAGGAAGTCACCCGTATTGGTCAGGCCGCCGGCCTGGGGATTGCCGGCCGTGTCAAACGCCGCCGCGTTCCCCAGGGTCTCGTAGAACAGATGCGCCATCTCGCTGAACACGGTGGCACCGGACCGGGTCTGGACGTTGTAGCCGCAATCGCTACCTGAGAACGACTGATCGCAACCCTCCGCGCCGGTGTCCAGCATGGTCGGCAGCCGCCAATCGCTGTAACCCGCAAAGACCAGGTCATCAGCCCAGCCGCTGGCGGCATTCCAATCGCGCTGGCCGTTCACATTCGCGTCGCGCAGCCAGGTGATGTTCAAGGCGGTGTCGTAATACGCATCGACTTGGCCATTGCCATCGAGATCACGCGCCTGCAAGCTGGACTCCCAAGTCCCTTGTCCCGGCACGGGAGCGGCCTGGACAGCCAGGGCAGCAGCCAACAATGTGGCGCCCGCGGCAATGCGGTGAAACTCGAACATGGCATGAACCCCCTGATGATTGGCGGTCCGAATCCTAAGCGCTTTGCGCTGCCCGCGATGACGCGCCAGCAAGGTCACGGCTTGCGCGGGCGTGTGATGTTTCACACAGCGGCCGCGGTCCGGCATGCGCGCCGGCGTGCGCCCGGCCACCCGCGCAGTCGTTGGTGTGGCCAACCCAGTGGACGTTGGCGCGACGGGCCGGCAGACTTGGCCCCGGGCTGAACTGCAGCCGCTGCCTTCGTCAACCACTGCCGTCGTCCGTGATACCCGTCCGCCCATCCGGGGCTGCCGTTTGGCCGCCGGCGCCACCCCGGCCCGCCAGGCTGGCGCAATGCGTCATGCTGGCGCTGCTGCTGCACGTGCTGCTGGTCGTGCTCGTCGGCAACACGCCGGGCGGCAGTGCGCGGCCCGGCGAAGGCGTGTGGGGCGCGCTGAACATCACGCTGCGCGGCCTGCGCACCGAAGCCGGTTCGGGTGAACCGCGGCCGCCGGCGCCCAGCACCGGCCCGACCGGCACCGCCCGGCAGGAGCGCTTCGGCGGCGCGGTGCGGCCCGACAGCGAGCGCAGCGCGGTGCCGGACACGCCGGGCGCCGCGCAGCTCGGCACTTGGCGTAGCACACCTGGCGAACGCTTGATCGACCCGGTCGAGCGGGAACTGGGCGGCCCGGTCCTGTCGACCCCGCTGCCGGCACCGACGGCCGCACCGCCCGTGCTCAGCGAACCGCCGCTGCCGCAGCGCGACGAAGCGCCGGTGTCGCCGGAGCGCAGCGAGGTGTCCACTTCGCAGCAACGCAGCAAGGTGCCGATTCCGTCGGCCCCTAGCACGGCGGATATCCCACCCAAGGAGACCGCGGAGCTGGCGCCGCCCGTCAACCCGGCGCCCACGCCCGCCCCCACCGTCGCGCCGGCCCCCGCACCGGTGCCCGAGCCGGTGCTGGCGGCACCGGTGCCGCGCGTGCCGGTACCGCTGGGCCTGAAGCCGGCCGACCTGCGCTCGAGCACGGTGCCGGCGCCCGAAGGCCTGCCGATGCCCAGCATCGACCCGGTCAGGCCTGCGCCGCGGCCGGTGGCGGTGGTGCCCGTGCCCGTGCCGCCCGCTCCGACACCGGCAGCTGTCGCAACGCCGATGCTGCCGCGCAGCGCACCGCCGCAGCCCGAGCCGCAAGCAGCCCCGCTGCCGCTACCGGCCACCACCCCGCCGCCCACGCCACCGCTGCCGCGCCTGGATACCCTGGAGCCGCCGACGGCGCCACCGCTGCCTGCGCCGGCGGAACTCCCGGCGGGGGCACCGCTGGCCGCGCCCTCGCGGGACCTGGCGCGCGAGCCGGTGCGAACGGCCGCGCCCGCCCCAGCGCCCGCGCCGGCCACCACGCAGACGCCCGCTGCCACCACCGCGCCGGCCGCGACACCGAGCGCGGCGCCCGCCGAGCTCAGCCCTTCCCGGCCCGGGCCCGGCGCGCCCGATGCCGGCGTCCGCGTCGGCCAGGACGTGGCCACACCGCCCTCGGTGCCGCCCAGCGCACCGCGGCTGAACCTCGACCTGGTGCGCCCGCGCGGCGCTGAAATCTCCAGCCAGGGCCCACGCCGCCTGTTCCCGCTGATGCCGCAGCCGCCGGAACTCAAATCGAAGCTCAGCGAGAGCATCGAGAAAGCCGCCAAGCCCGATTGCCGCCAGGCCTATGCCGGCATGGGCCTGGCGGCGGTGCTGCCGCTGGCCCTGGATGCCGCGCGCGACAAGGGCTGCAAGTGGTAGGGCGTGAATGCCCGCACAATCAGCGCCCATGCCCGCCAATGTCGAAATCAAAGCCCGCATTGCCAGCGTCGACGACCTGCTGCCGCGCGCCACCGCGCTGGCCGATGAAGACGATCACCCGCAGCTGATCCACCAGGACGACACCTTCTTCCGCGTGCAGCACGGCCGCCTGAAGCTGCGCGTGTTTGCCGACGGCGCCGGCGAGCTGATCCACTACCACCGGCCCGATGCGCTGGGCCCCAAGGTTTCCGACTACCTGATCACCGCGGTGGCCGACCCCGACAGCCTGCGCGACGTGCTCGAGCGCGCCTGCGGCCTGCTGGGCCGCGTCGTCAAGCGCCGCGTGCTGGTGCTGGTGGGCCAGACCCGCATCCACCTCGACAAGGTCGAGGGCCTGGGTGAATTCCTCGAACTCGAGGTGGTGCTGCGCGCCGGCCAGACCGAGGCCGAAGGCACCGCCATCGCGCAAGAATTGCTGGCCGCCCTGGGCGTGCCGGCCGAGGCGCTGATCAGCGGCGCCTACCTCGACCTGATGAACGACGAGGCCACGCCCGGGCCATGAGGGCGCCAGGCCGTCCCGTGAGCGCGTCGCCGCTGGTGACGGCGCAGGACCTGCGCGTGACGCTGAACACCCCGCGGGGGCCAGCCGACGCGCTGCGCGGTGTGTCCTTCGAACTGCGTCGCGGTGAAACGGTGGGCCTGATCGGTGAATCGGGCTGCGGCAAGTCGATCACCGCGCTGGCGCTGATGGGCCTGCTGCCCGAAGGCGCGACCGTCAGCGGCTCGATCCAGCTCGAGGGCCGCGAACTGCTGGGCCTGCCCGAGGACGACTGGTGCCGCCTGCGCGGCAACCGCCTGGCGATGGTGTTCCAGGAGCCGATGACGGCGCTGAACCCGCTGCACACCATCGGCCGGCAGATCGGCGAATCGCTGCGCCTGCACAAGGGACTGGACGCCGCCGCCGCGCGCGCCGAGGCGTTGCGCCTGCTCGAGCGGGTGCAGCTGCCGCAGGCCGCGCAACGGCTGGATGCCCACCCGCACCAGCTGTCCGGCGGCCAGCGCCAGCGTGTGGTGATCGCCATCGCGCTGGCCTGCGGGCCGGACCTGCTGGTCGCCGACGAGCCCACCACCGCGCTGGACGTGACGATCCAGCGCGAGGTGCTGGCACTGATCGCGCAACTGGTGGCCGAGGACGGCATGGCGCTGCTGCTGATCAGCCACGACCTCGGCGTGATGGCCGAAACCGTGCAGCGCATGCTCGTGATGTACGGCGGCACGGTCGTCGAGAGCGGGACGACCGACGCGGTGTTCAACCGGCTCGCGCACCCCTACACCCGCGGCCTGTTCGCCGCGCGGCCGCGCTTGGGGCTGCCGCGCGGCACGCGGCTGAGCACCATCGCCGGGCGTGTGCCCGAGTTGATCGACATGCCGGCCGGCTGCCCGTTCTCCGATCGCTGCGAGCATGTCATCGCCGAGTGCCGGCGCGCACTGCCGCCGGCCGCCGAGGTGGCACCCGGTCATACCGCGCGCTGCATCCGACTGGGCGAACTGCCATGGTGAGTTTGACGCCGCTGCTGGAAGTTCGTGATGTGGTCAAACACTACCGCCTGCCGCGCGAACGCCTGCTCGCCGCCGCCCCGGTGGTGCAGGCGCTGCAAGGCCTGAGCTTCACGCTGCAGGCTGGTCGCAGCCTGGGCGTGGTGGGTGAATCGGGGTCCGGCAAGAGCACCTTGGCCCGGCTGGTGATGGCCCTCGAAGTGCCCAGCACCGGCCAGGTGCTGATGGCCGGGCGCGACCTGCAGGCCCTGGACGCCGCCGCATTGCGCCGCGCGCGCACCGACTTCCAGATGGTGTTCCAGGACCCCTTCGGCTCGCTGGACCCGCGCCAGACCGTCGCGCGCATCGTCGCCGAGCCGCTGGAAGCGCAGGGCGACAGCTCCCGCGCGCAGATGCGCCAGCGCGCTGCCGAGATGCTCGAGGCGGTGGGCCTGCGCGCCGCCGATGCCGCCAAGTACCCGCATGAATTCTCCGGCGGCCAGCGCCAGCGCATTGCGATCGCCCGCGCGCTGGTCACGCACCCGAAGCTGATCGTCGCCGACGAGCCGGTGAGTGCGCTCGATGTCTCGGTGCAGGCCCAGGTGCTGAACCTGATGCAGGACCTGCAGGACCAGCTGGGCGTGACCTACCTGTTCATCAGCCACGACCTGGCCGTCGTCGACCTGGTCTGCGACGAAGTGATCGTGCTCTACCAGGGCCGCGCGGTCGAGCAGGGCGATCCGGACACGCTGTTCCACGCCGCCGCCCACCCCTACACCCGGGCGCTGATGCACGCCGTGCCGCGGGCCCAGCCCGGTGCGCGCCGCGCCGCCTTGCCGCTGCCGGTAGCGCCGGTCGATGCCCCCGGCGGCTGTGCTTTTGCGCCCCGCTGCGCGTTCAGGCAGCATCGCTGCCTGGAACAGGCGCCGGCCCTGCGACCACTGGCGCCCGGCCACACAGCCGCCTGCCACTTTGCCGAACAGGTGCTGGCCAGCACCCCGGATTGAGACCACGAGGAGATCCCGATGACCATCAGCCGCCGCAAGCTCTCAACCCTCACGCTGGCCGCCACGCTGCTGGCCGCCGGCTTCAGCAGTGCGCCAGCCCTGGCGCAGGCCCGCAAGGACAGCGTGATCCTGGCCATGGTGCTGGAGCCGCCGGGCCTGGACCCCACGGTGGCACCCGCTGCGGCCATCGGCGAAATCGTGCACTACAACGTGCTGGAAGGCCTGACCAAGATCCACGTCGACGGCAAGATCACGCCGCTGCTGGCCACCGAATGGCGCAGCGACCCCGACGGCAAGCTCTACACCTTCAAGCTGCGGCAGGGCGTCAGCTTCCAGGACGGCACACCCTTCGATGCGGCCGCGGTGAAGTTCAGCTTCGAACGCGCCAAGGCCGAAGGTTCCACCAACAAGGCCAAGAAGGCGGTGTTCGACAACATCTCGTCGATCGCCACGCCCGATGCCGGCACGGTGATCCTGACACTGAACAACCCCGACGCGACCCTGCCTTTCCGACTGGGCGAAAACACCGCTGTGATCCTCAGCCCGAAGAGTGCCGCCAGCACCGCGACCAACCCGGTCGGCACCGGCCCCTACAAGCTCGACAGCTGGCAGAAAGGCTCGGCCGTCACGCTGGCCAAATGGGACGGCTTTCGCGACGCCGCCAACGTCAAGCTGAAGAAGGTGACGTTCCGCTTCATCAACGACCCCGCCGCGCAGGCGGCCGCCTTGCTGGCCGGCGACATCGACGGCATGCCGCGCTTCCAGGCGTTCCAGAACCTGAAGCAGTTCCAGGCCGACAAGCGCTTCACGGTCGAGATCGGCGCCACTGCCGGCAAGGGCCAGCTGACGATCAACAACAAGCGCAAGCCTTTCGACGATGTGCGCGTGCGCCGCGCGATCATGCATGCCATCGACCGCCAGGCCTTCATCGACGGCGTGTACGAAGGCCTGGGCAAACCCATCGGCAGCCATGCCGCACCCACCGACGCGGGTTACGTCGACCTGACCGGTGTCTACCCCTTCAACCCGGAGAAGGCCAAGGCGCTGCTGAAGGAGGCCGGCGTCGCGACGCCGCTCAACGTGACGCTGACCCTGCCGCCGCCGCCCTACGCGCGCAAGGGCGGCGAAGTGGTCGCCGCGATGCTGGCCAAGGTCGGCGTCGTCGCGAAGATCGAGAACGTCGAGTGGGCGCAGTGGCTGGGCGGCACCTTCAAGGGCAACTTCGACCTGACGATCATCAACCACGTCGAGCCGCTGGACTACATGCAGTACACCAACACCGCGTACTACTGGGGTTATGACAGCAAGGCCTTCAACGACATCGCGAAGAAGCGTTCCGAAGCGCCACGCGCGCAGCAGGACAAGCTCTACGGCGACCTGCAGCGCCAGCTCACCACCGACGCGGTGAACGCCTGGATCTTCAACCCCTCGCAGGTGGCGATCGCCAAGAAGGGCCTGAAGGGCCTGTGGTCCAGCTCGCCGATCTCGGCCAACGACATGGCCGCGGTCAGCTGGCAGTGAAACGATGAGCGTTTTGCACGCGTTCAGCGCCGGCGAGCTGTCGGCGGCCTATGCCACCAAGCAGCTGTCGCCGGTGGAAGTGACGCAGGCCGTGCTGTTGCAGATCGAACGGCGCGAGCCCGAGTTGCACGCCCTGTACGCCTGCGACCCCGAAGCCGCACTGGCCCAGGCCCGCGCCAGCGAAACGCGCTGGCAGCGCGGCGAGCCGCTGTCGCCGATCGACGGCGTGCCCGGCACGCTGAAGGAGAACATCGCCACCCGCGGCTGCCCGATGCCGGTGGGCACCGCGGCCACCGTGCTGGCGCCGATGGCCGACGACGCACCGCCCGCCGCGCGCTGGCGCGAAGCCGGCCTGGTGCTGCTGGCCAAGACCACGATGCCGGACTACGGCATGCTGTCCTCCGGCCTGTCGAGCTTTCACGCACTGGCGCGCAACCCCTGGGACACGGGCAAGAACCCCGGCGGCTCCAGCGCCGGTGCCGCGGCCGCTGCCGCTGCAGGTTATGGGCCGCTGCATGTCGGCACCGACATCGGGGGCTCCATCCGCCTGCCGGCCGGCTGGTGCGGGCTGGTGGGCTTCAAGCCCAGCCTGGGCCGCATCCCCATCAAGCCGCCGTATGCCGGGCGAGCAGCCGGGCCGATGACGCGCACGGTGGAAGACGCCGCCTGGCTGATGACGCTGCTGAGCAAGCCTGACTGGCGCGACACCATGAGCCTGCCGTACCAGAGCATTCCGTGGCTGAGCCTGGATCGCGAAGTACGCGGCCTGAAGATCGGCCTGCAGATGGATGCCGGCTGGGGCCTGGCGGTGGAGCCGGAGACACGCGCAGCCATCGAAGCCGCGGCGCTGGCCTTCGAGGCCGCCGGCGCCATCGTCGAGCCCGTCGCACCGTTCAGCACGCGGGCGATGATCGATGGCCTGGACCGCTTCTGGCGCATGCGCAGCTACCTCGACATGCAAGCCCTGCCGCCCGAGCGCCAGGCCAAGGTGCTGCCCTACATCCGCGACTGGGTCGCCACCGGCGCCACCTTGACCGCCGCCGAGGTCTTCCACGGCTACAGCCAGATGGGGGTGTTCCGTGAAGCGGCCGTGGCGGCCTGCCGGCCCTACGACTTCGTGCTGTCGCCGGTGAGCCCGGTGCCCAGCTTTCCGGCCGAATGGGCCAGCCCGATCAACGACCCGGCGCTGCCCTTCGAGCACATCGCGTTCACGCTGCCGTACAACATGAGCGAGCAGCCAGCCGTTTCCGTGCACTGCGGCTTCACGGCAGGCGGCCTGCCGATCGGGCTGCAGATCATCGGCCAGCGCCATGACGACCTGGGCGTGCTGCAGCTGGCACGCGCCTGGGAACAGCTGCGCAGCCCGATGCGGCCGTGGCCGATGTAGCGCCTCAGGCCAGGCAGGCCTGCGGCGCCGGTGCCGCCTGGCTCGCCCGACCGGCCGCCGGGCCCAGCAGGCCGAACAGGTCCTTCGGGTCGGCCATCGTCGGCGTGATGTCGATCGGCCTGCCCAGGCCCAGCTCACGCGCGGCGTCGCGCAGGAAGCGCAGCGCCGAGTAGTCTTCCAGCGCAAAGCCGACCGAGTCGAACACGGTGATCTGCTCGGCGCTGTCGCGGCCGCTCACCTGGTTCGTCAGCACCCGCCACAGCTCGGTGACCGCGAAGTCCGCCGGCATCTGCTGCAGGTCCCCTTCGATGCGGCTTTGCGGCTCGTACTCGACGAACACCTTGGCGGCCTGCAGCACGCCGGGGTGCAGCTCGGTCTTGCCCGGGCAATCGCCGCCGACGCCGTTGACGTGCATGCCAGGTTCCAGCATCGCGGGCGTGATGATCGCTGCGTTGGCCTTGTCGGCGGTGACGGTGGTGACGATGTCGGCACCCTGCACTGCCTCGGCGGTGGAGCTGCACACCCGCAGCCGCAGCCCCGGCACAGCCGCCAGGTTGCGCTGCAGTTTGGCGCTGGCGCGTGCGTCGATGTCGAACAGCCGGATCTCGCTGATCCCGAGCAGGTGATGGAAGGCCAGCGCCTGGAATTCACTTTGCGCGCCATTGCCGATCAAGGCCATCGTGCGGCTGTCCGGCCGCGCCAGCGCACGGGCGGCCATCACCGAGGTTGCGGCGGTGCGCATCGCCGTGGTCAAGGTCAGCTCGCTCAGCAGTTCGGGCCGGCCGGTGGCCACATCGGCCAACACGCCGAAGGCCATCACCGTCGGCAGGCCGACACGGGTGTTCTTCGGGTGGCCGTTGACGTACTTGAAGCTGTACAGCGCGTGGTCGGCAATCGGCATCAGCTCGATCACGCCATCGCGCGAATGGCTGGCGACGCGAGCCGTCTTGTCGAACTCCGGCCAGCGGCGGAAATCGGCCTCGATGGTGCTGGCCAGCCGCCGCAGCGTCTGCGGCAGGCCTTGGGTGGCGACGATGCGAGCGATGTCCTGCGTGGTCAGCAAGGTGGTCATGCGAGGCTCCTTGGCGGGCACTGTTCAGGGATGGAGCGATTGTTTGAGCGGGCGCCCGGCAATGAATAGAGGCAGAACTGCTTCGAAATCGTCAGCTTCTTGGCTTTTCGGCAGTGCTGGCTGACACACTGCGCAAAGTGCCGACACCTCATGGAGACGCCGATGGACAGCCTCGATCAGCAATTGATCGCCTTGCTGCGTTCCGATGCGCGGGCCAGCGTGGCGACGCTGGCGCACAAGCTGAATGTGTCACGCGGCACGGTGGCCAACCGCATCGGCCGGCTCGAAAGCGCCGGCGTGATCGTCGGCTACACGGTGCGGCTGCGGCCCGATGTGCAGCCCAACCTGATCACCGCCTGGACCAGCATCACGGTCGATGGCAACCAGGCGCGCGAGGTCATCAGCCGGCTGCTCGGTGAGCCCGGTGTCGCCGCGATCCACGACACCAACGGCCGCTGGGATCTGCTGGCCGAACTGCGCTCATCGAGCCTGAACGAACTGGCCGCTGTGCTGGAACGGCTGCGGCTGATCAAGGGCATCAGCGCCACCGAGACCAGCATCCACCTGCAGACCTACAAGCTGTCTTGAAGCGGCTTGCCGCTAGGCCGGCGCCAGCACCGTCAGGTCTGCGGGCCGCAGCAGTTTCCTGAAGTCCAAGTCGAACGTGGCCAGGTGCTCGCTCAGTTGCACCACAGCGGCGGCCAGCCAGGCATCGGGCAAGTCGTTGCCTCGCAGCTGTTTGTCCAGGCACAGCTGGCGCAGCAAGGGCCACTCGGTGCCCAGCAAGGGCATCTGCACGCCAGGCACAGCCAGCAAGGCATCGACGAAGCCGATCGCGTCATCGACCGGCGTTGGCGCCTTGAAGATCTTCGGGCTGGTGACCAGCCGGAGAAAGCTGGACACGACCATCGGCGGCAGCCGCAGGGTGGCGCCCTCGCTGCAAGCCGCCAGTGCACTCAGCAGCCAAGCGTGCGCCGCGCCGTGGTGCGGGTGATCGCTGCGGGAGGCAGCCACCAGCACGTTGACGTCAGGCGTCATCGTCCAGCGCCTGCAGCAAGGCCTTATTGCTGGTCGGGTCCACTCCGGCGACCAACCCACCCCGGCCCTTGAACACCGGTATCCGGGGTCGCACCCCCTGGGTGGCTGGCGCTGATGCGCGCAGTCGCAGTTGCAAACCTTCCTCGATCAGGCGGGTCAGGCTGGTGCGCTGCTGCGCCGCCAGGGCCTTGGCATCGGCGAGCAAGGCGTCGTTGATGTCGAGTGTGGTCTTCATGCGTCTATCGTACAGATTTCTGTATCCGGTGACCAACGCATGCCTCAGACCCAGGGCGACTGCAGACCCTCGTCGGCCAACACCCGCTGCACCGCCGGCCGGGCCAGCAAACGCTGCAGGTAGGCGCCGAGCAGCGGCCGCGTGCGGGCCGGCGCGGCAGCGGGGCCTTCGAAGCCGCGTGTCCAGCGGCACAGCATGAAGGCATAGGGGTCGACCGCGCTGTACTGCGCACCCAGCAGCCAGGGCTGGCCGTGCGAGGCCAGTTGCGCTTCCAGCTGGTCCAGCAGCTCGCCGACGCGCGCTTGTGCGTGGGCCTGGACCTGGCGCTCACCCGCCGCATTGCCGTCGTCGACCAGGCGGTGCGGGTAGAAATAGTGGATCAGCGTGGCCTGCAGCGTATTGGTCATCCAGATCAGCCACTTGTAGAAATGCGCGCGCTCGGCGGTGCCCAGCGCAGGTGCCAGGCCGGCGGCGGGCTGGCTGTCGACCAGGTGCAGGCAGATCGCCGCGGTTTCGTAGAGCACCAGCTCGCCGTCGACCAGCACCGGGATCAGCCCGTTGGGGTTGAGCTTCAGGTAGTCGGCGCTCTTGTGCGCGTTGCGCTCGCGGTCGACCAGGCACTTCTCGAACGGCAGGCCCAGCTCGTGCAGCAGGATGTGCGGCGCCATGCTGGCGTTGCTGGGGTAGTAGTGCAGTTGGCGCATCGGGTGTCACCTCATCAGCGGGTCGGGCCGCCGATGATGCCCGAGCGCCGCGCTATGCACGGCCGCGCATATCGCCAGCCCACCGCGCAGCGGGAAGAATCCAGGGCTCATACCAAGAGTCGTTGCGGATGAATGCATTTGCCCAGAGCCTGGGCCTGGCGTTCCAGATGATCACCGAGGCCGACACCACGCTGTGGCGCATCGTCGGCCTGTCGCTGCGCGTCAGCGCCACGGCCTGCGCCCTCGGTGCCGTGCTCGGGCTGGCGCTGGGCGCCTGGCTGGCGGTGACGCGCTTTCGCGGCCACGGCGTACTGGTCGGCCTGCTGAACACGCTGCTGGCACTGCCTTCGGTGGTGGTCGGGCTGATCGTCTACCTGCTGCTGTCGCGCTCCGGGCCGCTGGGCAGCTGGGGCATCCTGTTCACGCCCACCGCGATGGTGGTGGCGCAGACGATGCTGGTCGTGCCGCTGATCGCCGCGCTGGCGCGCCAGCTGGTGGTGGATGCGCTGCGCGAAGGCGGCAGCGAGCTGCAGGCCATGGGCGCCGGGCCGCTGCTCGCCGCGCTGCTGCTGCTGGTGCACGAGCGGCTGGCGCTGCTGACGCTGCTGCTCACCGCCTTCGGCCGCGCGGTGGCCGAGGTCGGCGCGGTGATGATCGTCGGCGGCAACATCGACGGCGTGACGCGGGTGATGACCACCGCCATCGCGCTGGAAACCAGCAAGGGCGACCTGCCGCTGGCGCTGGCGCTGGGTCTGGTGCTGCTGGGCGTGGTGGCGGTGATCAACCTGGTGATCGGGCTGACGCGGCGTTCGCCGGCAGCCTGGGTGGGGGCGGCGGC
>NZ_DATILJ010000019.1:0-56058 GCF_035476535.1 Aquabacterium sp. | reverse complement strand
ACCGAAGACGTGATCCGCGTGCCGGGCTACTACTCGCCGGCGAGCGACCGGCTCGCGGTCTTCGATGCCACGGGCGGACCCGACAAGACGCTGGCGGTGTTCACCGGCGGATCGCACAGCATCTTCACCGACCGGGCAGGTACGGGCGGGGCAGCGCTGAACTCGCAGGTCAAGCGGGCCACCCAGGCCCTGTCACTTGCCTTCCTGCGCCGCGTGTTCGAGGGCGATGCCCAGGCATGGCAGCAATGGCCCGGCCGTTTCGGCCCCCTGCTCACACGTTACCAACCGGCGCCTCACTGAGCCGCGCGGGTCAGTGGACTACCCTCCGCACTGCGTTCTCCGGTATTCGCGTTTGGGGCGGCCCGGCACGCTCATGCCGTCGGCCTGACCTGCGCGTAGCGCATCAGCGTGCGCTGGCGCGCCTGGTCGTGTTGCACCACCGGCAGCGGGTAGTCCGTGCCCAGGGTCAGTCCGGCAGCCTTCAGGTCGACCGGCCGCGCCAGCCAGGGTGCGTGAATCAGCTTGTCGGGCAGGCCGGCCAGCTGCGGCAGGTAGCGGCGGATGAACCGGCCCTCGGCATCGAACTTCTCGCTCTGGCTCACCGGGTTGAAGATGCGGAAGTAGGGTTGGGCATCGCAACCGGTGGAGGCCGCCCACTGCCAGCCGCCATTGTTCGCTGCCAGGTCGAAGTCGTTCAGGTGGGTCGCGAAGTAGGCCTCGCCGCGGCGCCAGTCCAGCCCCAGGTCCTTGACCAGGAAGCTCGCCACCACCATGCGCAAGCGGTTGTGCATGTAGCCGCTCTGGTTGATCTGCAGCATCGCCGCATCCACCAGCGGGTAGCCGGTGCGGCCCTGGCACCAGCCCGCGAACCAGGCGTCGGCCTGTTTGCCCTGTTCCCAGTGGATGTCGTCGTAGGCCGGCTTGAACGCGTGGCCGACGACATGCGGGTGGTGGTGCAGGATCTGGTGGTAGAAGTCCCGCCAGACCAGTTCCGACAGCCACACTTCCGCGCCGCGTGAGCCGCCCTGCATGCGCTGCCAGGCCTCGCGCGCGAGCCCGCGGATCGACACGGTGCCGAAGCGCAGGTGCGTCGACAGGTAGCTCGGGCCCTTGACGGCGGGAAAGTCGCGCGTCTGGTCGTAGCGGTCGATGCGATCGATGAAGTCGTCGAGCAGCTCGTGGCCACCGCTGCTGCCGGTCGGCAGCTTCAGCTGGTGCAGGTTGCTCGGCTCGAAGCCGATCTCTGCCAGCGTCGGCATCACCGCGCCGGCCGGCAAGGGCGCCAGCGCCGAGGCATGCCGGGCCACCGGGTAGGCGTGCACGAAGTAGGGCGCCAGCTTCTTCAGCCACGCCGTCTTGTACGGCGTGAACACGCTGTAGGGGCTGCCGGTGGCGGTCAGCACCTCGGAACGCTCGAACACCACATGGTCCTTGCTGCTGTGCAGCGCGATGCCGGCATCGGCCAGCGCGCCCCGTGCCGCGGCATCCCGTGCCAGTGCGGCGGGTTCGTCGTCGTGGTTGCAGTAGACCGCCTGCACGCCCAGCTCACGCGCCAGCTGCGTCAGCAGGCTCACCGCATGGCCGTGCCGCACGATCAGCCCGGCGCCTTCGACCCCGTGCGAGTTGCCCAGCGCACGCAACTGCGCATCGAGCCCGAGCACGCTGTCGTGGATGAACTCCACCCGCCGGTCGATGCGCGGCAGCGGATCCAGGATGTCGCGGTCGAACAGGAAGACACACCAGACCCGTCGTGCCGCCTTCAGCGCGTGGTAGAGGGCCGCATGGTCATCGGCGCGCAGATCACGCCGGAACCAGACCAGCGCGCTGTCGAGTGATTTCTCCACGGGCGCAGTGTCGCCGATCATTAGAATCGGGCCCATGTCCTCGGACCGGATCAACCTCACCAACCAGTTCCTGATCGCCATGCCGGGCATGGCCGACGACACCTTCGCCGGCTCGGTGGTCTACCTCTGCGAGCACACCGAAAAAGGGGCCCTCGGGCTGGTCATCAACAAGCCGATCGACATCAAGCTGAAGAACCTGTTCGAAAAGGTCGAGCTGAGTCTCGATTCACCCGAACTGGCCGAGCAGCCGGTGTTCTTTGGCGGTCCGGTGCAGACCGAACGCGGCTTCGTGCTGCATGAAAAGCTCGGCAGCAGCGAAAGCCCCTACAACTCCACGCTGCAGATTCCCGGCGGCCTGGAGATGACCACCAGCAAGGACGTGCTGGAAGCGCTGTCGCATGGCGCCGGACCGAAGAAGCTGCTGGTGACGCTGGGCTACAGCGGCTGGGCCGCTGGCCAGCTGGAGGACGAGATCGGCCGCAACGGCTGGCTGAATGTCGACGCCAGCCTGGACGCCAACCGCGAGATCCTCTTCGACACGCCGATCGAGCAGCGCTACGACCGCGCGCTGTCGCTGCTGGGCATCGACCCGCGCATGCTGAGCCAGGAGGCTGGCCACGCATGAAGGGCAGGGCCGGCTTGCACACCGAGCAGGGCCGCCGATGAGCAGGGAGCACTCTTTTCTGGCATTCGACTACGGCCAGAAGCGCACCGGCGTGGCCACCGGCAACAGCCTGCTGCGCCAGGCCAGCGCGTTGACGACGATCGCCGCCGAGGGCGATGCCCGCTTCCCGCGCATTGCCGCATTGATCCAGGAATGGCAACCCGATGCGCTGGTGGTCGGCGTGCCGTTCCATCCCGATGGTGCGCCGCACGACAATACGCGCCGCGCTCAACGCTTCGCGCGCCAGTTGCATGGCCGCTTCGGCCTGCCGGTGCATGAAGTGGACGAGCGTTACTCCACGACCGAAGCCCACGCGCTAGGCGCCGCCGACATCGATGCGGCCTCGGCTGCGGTGATCCTCGAGCAGTATTTGAAGAGCCTTCCATGAGCACACTCACCCTCGATGCTGAGGCGCTGTACACCGAGCTGCGCGCCGGCGTGCGCAGCCTGTGGCGGCCGGACATGAACCTGCTGGGCATCTGGTCGGGCGGCGCCTGGCTGGCCGAGCGCCTGCAGCTGGATCTGCGGCTGGACGGCAAGCCCGGCGTGATCTCCAGCGCGCTGCACCGCGATGATTTCGGCGAGCGCGGCCTGGCCGGCGGCACCGATGCGACGAAGATCCCGTTCGCGGTCGATGGTGCGCACATCCTGTTGCTCGACGACGTGCTGTTCACCGGCCGCACGGTCCGGGCGGTGATCAACGAGTTGTTCGATTTCGGCCGGCCCGCCAGCGTGACGCTGGCCGTGCTGGTCGACCGCGGCGGCCGCGAACTGCCGATCCAGCCGGCCTTGGCCGCCGCCAAGGTGGCGCTGCCGCCGGCCCAGCGCCTGTCGCTGGCCCGCGCCGATGATGGCCGCTTCACCTTTTCATTGCGTGGGGAGCCGGCCTGATGCTCCACAAGCGCAACCCGCAACTCAACGCCCACGGCGAGCTGATCCACCTGCTGTCGATCGAAGGCCTGCCGCGCGAGGTGGTGACGCAGATCCTCGACACCGCCGGCACCTTCCTGTCGGTGAATGATCGCGAGGTGAAGAAGGTGCCGCTGCTGCGCGGCAAGAGCGTGTTCAACCTGTTCTTCGAGAACTCCACGCGCACCCGCACCACCTTCGAGATCGCGGCCAAACGCCTGTCGGCCGATGTGCTGAACCTGGACATTGCACGCTCCAGCACCGCGAAGGGTGAGAGCCTGCTCGACACCATCGCCAACCTGTCGGCGATGCATGCGGACATGTTCGTCGTGCGCCACGGCGAAAGCGGCGCGCCCTACCTGATCGCCCAGCACTGCGCGCCGCATGTGCACGTGGTGAATGCCGGCGACGGCCGCCATGCGCACCCCACGCAAGGCCTGCTGGACATGTACACCATCCGCCACTTCAAGCGCGATTTCACGCAGCTGTCGGTGGCCATCGTCGGCGACATCGTGCATTCGCGCGTCGCACGTTCGGACATCCATGCGCTGACGACGCTGGGCGTGCCCGACATCCGCGCCGTCGGCCCGAAGACGCTGGTGCCGGGCGACCTGCAATCGATGGGCGTGCGGGTCTGCCACGACATGGCCGAAGGCATCCGCGGCGCCGACGTGATCATCATGCTGCGCCTGCAGAATGAACGCATGAGCGGCGCGATGCTGCCCTCGGCCGGCGAGTTCTTCAAGAACTACGGCCTCACCGACGAGAAGCTGACCGGGGCCAAGCCCGATGCGATCGTGATGCACCCGGGGCCGATCAACCGTGGTGTCGAGATCGATTCGACCGTGGCCGATGGCACCCACAGCGTGATCCTGCCGCAAGTGACCTTCGGCATCGCGGTGCGCATGGCGGTCATGTCGATCATCGCCGGGAACGAAGCATGAAGATCCTAGTGCGCAACGGACGCGTCATCGATCCGGCCAGCGGCCGCGATGAAGTCACCGACCTCTCGATCGCCGCCGGCCGCATCGTCGCCATTGGCCAGGCCAATGCCGACTTCAACGCCAGCCGCAGCATCGATGCCACGGGTTGCGTCGTGGCGCCGGGCCTGGTCGACCTCGCGGCGCGGCTGCGCGAGCCGGGGCATGAACACGAAGGCATGCTCGAGAGCGAGCTGAATGCCGCGGCGGCCGGTGGCGTGACCAGTCTGGTCTGCCCACCCGACACCGACCCGACGCTGGATGAACCCGGGTTGGTCGAGATGCTGAAGTTCCGCGCCCGCAAGCTCTCGCTGTGCCGCTTGTTCCCGCTGGGTGCGCTGACGCGCGGCCTGGGCGGCGAGGTGCTGACCGAGATGGCCGAACTCACCGAGGCCGGCTGCGTGGGCTTCAGCCAGGCCGAGGTGGCGGTGCGCGATACGCTGGTGCTGATGCGCGCGCTGCAGTACGCGGCCACCTTCGGCTACACCGTGTGGCTGCGGCCGCAGGACGGGTGGCTGGGCCAGGGCGTCGCGGCCAGCGGTGCGGTGGCGACGCGGCTGGGCCTGTCCGGCGTGCCGGTGGCGGCCGAGACGATTGCGCTGCAAATGATCCTGGAACTCGTGCGCACCACCGGTGCACGGGTGCACCTGTGCCGCCTGTCCAGCGCCGCCGGCATCGCGCTGCTGCGCCGCGCCAAGGCCGAAGGCCTGCCGGTGACCGCCGACGTCAGCATCAACTCCTTGCACCTGACCGATGTCGACATCGGCTTCTTCAACGCCGCGATGCGTTTGACGCCGCCGCTGCGCCAGGGCGCCGACCGCGCCGCACTGCGCGAAGCGCTGGCCGACGGCACGCTGGATGCGCTGGTGTCCGACCATACGCCGGTGGATGCCGACGAGAAGAACCTGCCCTTCGGCGAGGCCGAGCCCGGCGCGACCGGGCTGGAACTGCTGCTGAGCCTGGCGCTGAAGTGGGGCACTGAAGCCGGCTTGTCCCTGCCGGCCACGCTGGCGCGCGTGACCAGCGAGCCGGTGCGCGTGCTGGGCGATGCGCTGGGCTCGCTGGCCTCCAGCGCCGGCAGGCTGGTCGAGGGTGGCGTGGCCGATGTCTGCGTCTTCGACCCCGAAGCCACGTGGACGGTGGTGCCCGGCGCGCTGCGCAGCCAGGGCCGCCACACGCCGTTCGCGTTTGATGCCACCGGCATGGCACTGCCAGGCCGGGTCAAGGCCACGCTGGTCGCCGGCACGGTGGCCTACGAGGCCGGTTGATTGACGTCGCCCTCAAGGGCCTTGCGCGCCGTCTGGCGCCTGGCGCGTACTGCCGTGCATGTGCTGCATGGCCTGGCCATCGTCATCACGCGTTGGCCCCGGCTGGATCCCGCGCAGCGCCATGCGCGGGTGGCCTGGTGGGCCGGCAAGCAACTGCGGCTGCTCGGTGTGCGGCAGACGGTGGATGGAGAGTTCCGGCCGGGCGGTGCCTTGCTGGTGGCCAACCATGTGTCCTGGCTGGACATTGTGTTGATCCATTCGGCGTGCCCGCACGCGCGTTTCGTGTCCAAGGCCGATGTGAAGCACTGGCCCCTGGTGAACCAGCTGACGATGGCCGCCGACACCTTGTACATCGAGCGCGAAAACAAGCGCGACGCGGTGCGGGTGGTGCACCAGATGGCCGCGGCGCTGGCCGCCGGCGATACCGTGGCGGTGTTTCCCGAAGGCACCACCGGTGATGGCCATGCGCTGCTGCCCTTCCATGCCAACCTGCTGCAGGCTGCGGTCACCACCGGAACGCCGGTGCAGGCCGTGGCCTTGCGGTACAGCCAGCCGGGTCACGCGGTGAGCCCGGCGGTGGCCTGGGTCGGCGACGTCACCCTGCTGCAGAGCCTGTGGTCGATTGCCGCTGCCGACGGCCTGCAGGCTGGCGTGCGGGTCCTGCCACCGCAAGGCAGCCGCCATGCCGATCGCCGTGCGCTGGTCGCTCATGTGCGCGATGTCATTGCCGATGCGCTGGCCGCGGCATCCCGCCCGTAGAGCGCCCCTGGTGAATCCCCTATGCCCCACCTGACTCCGCTGCCCAGTCACACCCCGATGAAGGAGGGCGCCGCATGACGCCGGATCTGCTGCTGGCCTTCGATGATGAGTGGACGCTGGCCCAGGCACTGGCCGCTGCGCTGGGCGTGCCGCTGGCGCGCGTCGAGCGCCATCGTTTTCCCGATGGCGAGCTGAAGCTGAAGCTGCCCGCCGAGTTGCCGCCTCGTGTGGCCTTGCTGCGTGGGCTGCATCACCCGAACGACAAGCTGGTCGAGCTGTTGATCACCGCCCCGGCGGCGCGCGAGCTCGGCGCGCGCGAGTTGCTGCTGGTCTGCCCCTACCTGGCCTACATGCGCCAGGACATGGCTTTCACGCCGGGTGAAGCGGTGAGCCAGCGCCACATCGCCGCGCTGCTGGGCAGCCGGGTCGATGCGCTGGTGACCATCGATCCGCACCTGCATCGCATCGCCTCGCTCGACGAGGTGATGCCCGCTTGCCGCAGCCGTGCGCTCACGGCCGCCCGTGCGCTGGGCGCGTGGGTCGCGCTGCGGGTGCCGCAGGCCCTGCTGCTGGGGCCGGACGAAGAGGCCTTGCAATGGGTCGGCGAAGCCGGACGAGCCCATGGCCTGGCCCATGCGGTGTGCCGCAAACAGCGCTTTGGTGACCGCGACGTGCGGGTGATGCTGCCCGCCGAACCGGTGGCCGGCCGTGCCGTGGTGCTGATGGACGATGTGGCCAGCACCGGCCGCACGCTGATCGAAGCGGCCATCGCCTGCCTTGGCGCCGGAGCGGCCAGCGTCGACGTGGCGGTGACGCACGCGCTGTTTGTCGGTGATGCGCTGGCGCAGTTGCGTGCCTGCGGCGTGCGCCATGTCTGGAGTAGCGACGCGGTGCCGCACAGCACCTCGGTGATCCCGGTGGCGCCGCTGCTGGCCGAGGCTATACGCGACTTGTAGGCAGGCGTTCGGCCCGCAGCAGGCCCATCAAGCAGTTCAGGCCTTGCCCTGGCTTGCAACCGCAGCGGCCGCCTTGGCGGCTGCTTCGGGGTCGCCCAGGTATTCCCGCTTGATTGGCTTCAGCGCTGCATCGAGTTCATAGACCAGCGGAATGCCGTTCGGGATGTTGAGGCCGACGATGTCGTCGTCGCTGATGCCGTCCAGGTACTTCACCAGCGCTCGGATCGAGTTGCCATGGGCCGCAACGACGATGCGCTGGCCGCTGCGCAGGGCCGGCGCCAGAACCTCGTCCCAGCACGGCAGCACGCGCGCGACGGTGTCCTTCAGGCATTCGGTCAGCGGCACCTGCTCCGGCGCCAGCTTGGCGTAGCGCAGATCGCCGCGCTCGCTGCGCGGGTCGCCGGGTTCCAGCGCCGGGGGCGGCGTGTCGTAGCTGCGGCGCCAGGTCAGCACCTGTGCGTCGCCGTACTCACGCGCCATGTCGGCCTTGTTCAGGCCCTGCAACGCGCCGTAGTGACGCTCGTTCAGACGCCAGTCGTTGACCACCGGCACCCAGGTGCGGTCCATCTGGTCCAGCGCATGCCACAGCGTCCAGATGGCCCGCTGCAGCACCGAGGTGTAGGCCACGTCGAACTCATAACCACCGGCCTTCAGCAGCCGGCCGGCCTCCTGGGCCTGGGCCACGCCGGTGGGCGTCAGCGCCACATCGGTCCAGCCCGTGAAGCGGTTCTCGAGGTTCCAGGTCGACTCGCCATGGCGAATCAGCACAAGCTTGTACATGGGCGTTGGCAGCTGCAGCGGAGAAGGGGCCGAATTCTATAATCCGCCCCCTTCATCTTCCCGATCCCCGCTGCCGGCGGCGCCCTCTGTGAAATTCATCATCGATAACTGGATGCTCATCCTGCTGGCCGCCACCTCGGGCGGGCTGCTGCTGTGGCAGACGCTGCAGAAGAGCCAGGGTGGCGCGGTCGGCTGCAATGAAGCGGTGAGGCTGATCAACCGCGAGAAGGCCGTGCTGGTGGACGTGAGCGAGCCGACCGAATACGCCACCGGCCATGCCAATGGCGCGCGCAGCATCCCGCTGGGCTCGCTGGCCGGTGCCAAGGAACTGCCGTCGAACAAAGCGCTGCCGGTGGTGCTGATGTGTGCCACGGGCACGCGCTCGGCGCGGGCCGCCAGCCAGCTGCGCAAGGCCGGGCATGAGAAGGCCGTGTCGGTGGCCGGCGGTTTGAAGGCCTGGCGCGAGGCCGGTCTGCCGGTCCAGAAGGCGTCCTGAGCGGTTCGCCAACGCGGATCGGCAGCCGGTGCTGCCGGCGTCCGGTGTGAAGCCGGTCATGCCGTCCGCCCTGCAAGGCCTTTGGCGGGTGGTCACAATCCGCCCATCGTTTTTTGCGCCTTGCCCTGCCATGACCGCTGTTCGCATGTACACCACCCAGGTCTGCCCGTATTGCATCCGGGCCAAGGCCTTGCTCAAGCAGCGCGGTGTCGAGCAGATCGAGGAAGTGCGGGTCGACCTGAACCCAACCGAGCGTGACCGCATGATCGAGTTGACCGGCCGCCGCACGGTGCCGCAGATCTTCATCGGCGACACCCATGTCGGCGGCTGCGACGACCTGATGCTGCTGGACCGCAGCGGCGCCTTGGCCCCCCTGCTGCAAAGGGCCTGAGCGGCACGAAACCGGCACCGGCGGCGAGCGATAATCCGCGCCGCAGCCAGCCCGCCAACCTGACGGTGGCGGGCTTTTTCTTTCCCCATCGAGACAACTCCCCCGCCATGGCCGACCAAGACGAAAGCACCCCGGTGTTCCAGATCCAGCGCATGTACCTGAAGGACTTGTCGCTGGAGCAGCCGAACTCGCCGCAGATCCTGCTGGAACAGCAGCAGCCGCAGGTCGACATCAACCTGGCGATGGCCGCCGGCAACATCGCCGAGGGCATCTTCGAGGTCAGCGTCACCGCCACCGTGACGACCAAGCTGAAGGACAAGACGCTGTTCCTGATCGAGGCCAAGCAGGCCGGCATCTTCGAGATTCGCAACGTGCCGGAAGACCAGCTGCAGGGCATCCTGAGCATCGTCTGCCCGCAGATGATCTACCCCTACCTGCGCGCCATCGTCTCGGATGTCTGCACGCGCGCCGGCTTCCCGCCGATCATGCTGACCGAAGTGAATTTCCAGGCCATGTTCGAGGCCCAGCAGGCGCAGCAGAACGGCAACGGCAGCGGCATCCTGACCAGCGCCAACTGACCGCGCACGGCTGCCACGATGCGCATTGCCGTGCTGGGCGCCGGCGCCTGGGGCACGGCGCTGGCCGTGGCGGCCGCGCCGCGCCACGAGGTGCTGCTGTGGGCGCGTGATCCGGCGCAGTTGAGCGAGATGCAGGCCAGCGGCTGCAATCGCCGCTACCTGCCCGAGATCGCGCTGCCTCCCGCGCTGCAGCTGGGCAGCGACTTTGCACAGGTGCTGGACCACGCCCGCGACGGGCTGCTGGTGATCGGCACGCCGATGTCCGGGCTGCGTGAGCAGCTCGCCCGCCTGCCGGCACAGGCCCAGGTGCTGTGGCTGTGCAAGGGGTTCGAAACCACCACCGGTGCGCTGGGCCATGAGATCGCCCGAGAAGTTCAACCCGGGGCGCAGGTGGGTGTGCTGTCCGGCCCGAGCTTCGCGCTGGAAGTGGCGCGCAGCCAGCCGACGGCACTGGTGGCCGCCAGTGCCGACGAGGCGCTGGCCAACCAGGCCGTGCTGGCTTTTCACAGCGATGTGCTGCGGGTCTACACCAGCAGCGATCCGGTCGGCGTCGAGGTCGGCGGCGCGGTCAAGAACGTGATGGCCATCGCCACCGGCATCGCCGATGGCCTGTCATTGGGGTTGAACGCGCGGGCCGCGCTGATCACCCGCGGCCTGGCCGAAATGACGCGGCTCGGCCTGGCGCTGGGCGCCCGCGCGGAAACCTTCATGGGCTTGTCCGGCCTGGGCGACCTGGTGCTCACCGCGACCGGTGACCTGTCGCGCAACCGCAAGGTCGGCTTGCTGCTGGCCGAGGGTCAGGCCTTGCCGCAGATCCTGGCGCAGCTGGGCCATGTCGCGGAGGGTGTGCACACCGCACCAACGCTGCAGGCCCGCGCGCGGCAACTGGGTGTCGAGATGCCGATCACCGATGTCGTGGTCGATGTGCTGGCCGGGGCCTTGACGCCCGCGCAGGCCTTGCGCCAGCTGATGGCCCGTGAGGCGCGCGCCGAACTCTGACTCAGGCAGCCGCGCGCCGAGCTGCGAATCAAGCGCCGCCGGCGTAGCCCTGCTGGCGCCAGGCCTCGAACACGACCACCGCAACGGTGTTGCTGAGGTTCAGGCTGCGCTGGCCCGCGCGCATCGGCAGGCGCACGCGCTGCGCCGGGTCGAAGTCGTTCAACACCGCGGCCGGCAGGCCGGCGGTTTCGCTGCCGAACACCAGCCAGTCGCCGGCCTGCCAATGCTGGCCGGCAAAGGGCTGGGCGCCCCGCGTCGTGAAGGCGAAGGCGCGGCCGCCGCTGGCCTGGCGCTGCGCGCACAGGGCGGCCCAGTCGGCATGGCGCTGCACGGCGGCGAACTCGTGGTAGTCCAGGCCGGCGCGCCGCAGCAACTTGTCTTCCATCAAGAAGCCCAACGGCTCCACCAGATGCAGCGTGCAGCCGGTGTTGGCCGCCAGGCGGATCACGTTGCCGGTGTTCGGCGGAATCTCGGGATGGACCAGGACGATGTGGAACATGGCGCCGCCATTGTCGCCAGGCTCGCTCATTCATCGGGCCGTGGTGTGCGCGCCAGCACCCAGACCTGTACCGATGCGGCGCCGGCCTGCAGCAGGCTGCGGGTGGCTGCCGCAGCCGTGACGCCGGTGGTCAGCACATCGTCGACCAGCGCGATGTGGCGACCGCTAACCCGTGACAGGCGCGTGGGCTCGACCCAGAAGGCATGGCGCAGGTTGGTGGCGCGTGCACTGCGCGACAGACCCACCTGGTGCGCGGTGTCGCGCAGGCGCAGCAGGCTGTGGGCATCGGCGGGCAGATGCGTCGCCGCGGCCACGCGGCGGGCGATCTCCCAGGCCTGGTTGTGGCCGCGCTCGGCCAGGCGTGCCGGGTTCAGCGGCACGGGTATGACCAGGTTCACGTCCAGCGAAGCCTGGCGTTCCAGCGTCTGCGTCAGCGCCGTGGCCAAGGGTGCCGCCAGGTCGACCCGGCCGCGGAACTTGAAGGCCGTGATCAAGCCGTCCCAGGGGTAGCCGTAGTCGGCCATCGCGACGCAGCGTGCATAGGGCGGTGGCTCGCGCTGGCATTCGCCGCAGAAGCGGCCCTCGCCGGGCATCGGCATCGCACAGCCCAGGCAGCGCGGCCGCAGGGGTGCGAAGCGCTGCAGGCAATCGGCGCACAAGGAGCGCGGCGCCCAGCTGCGGCACAGCTCGCACAGGCGCGGCCACGACAGGCCGCGCCGACTCGAGCGCTCCACTGTCTCTTGCTCCGGCATCGGCTCAATATACTGCCCGCCCATGGCCGAACCCGCGCTCGTCGATCCCCATGCCGTGGCGCATGTGCTGGACCGTCTGGCCCGGGCCGATGCCGCGCCGTGGCTGCACCAGGAGGTGGCCCGCCGCATGGCACAACGCCTGCCGGTGATTCGCCAGCCGCCGCAGCGCTGGCTGGATTGGTGGGGCTTTGTCGGTGGTGGCGAGGCTGCGGTCAAGGGTGTGCTGCCCGCCGCGCAGCGACGGGTGGTTGAACCCACGCGGGCCTTGTTGCACCGCAGCCAGCAGGCCCTGCGCAGACCCTGGTGGGCGCTGGGTCGCCGCGGAGATCCTGGCAGCGTGATGCTCGAGGCCGAGGTGCCGCCGGCCAGCGCGCAAATGGTCTGGGCCAACATGGTGTTGCATGCCAGCCCGCAGCCGGTGCAGTTGCTGGCCCTCTGGCAGGCGGCGTTGGCCGTCGATGGCTTCCTGATGTTCTCGACGCTGGGCCCGGACAGCCTGCGTGAATTGCGCGAGGTCTATGCCGCCTGCGGTTGGGCCGCGCCGCATCCGCCTTTCACCGACATGCACGACATCGGCGATCAACTCGTGCACGGCGGTTTTGCCGACCCGGTGATGGACCAGGAAACGCTGCGGCTGACCTGGTCGTCGCCACAGGCCTTGCTCGATGAATTGCGCACGCTCGGCGGCCATGTCGGCGTGGCGCGCCAAACCGGCCTGCGCACGCCGCGCTGGCGGCAGCGGCTCCTCTCGGCCCTGGGTGAGCGGGCCGATGCGCAGGGCCGCATCGGCCTGAGTTTCGAGATCGTCTACGGCCACGCCTTCAAGGCGGCCCCGCGCCCCGCAGCGGGTGCCCCGGTGACGGTGCCGCTGGAACAGCTGCGCGCTTCGCTGGCTTCGCGGCGGGGCAAACCGGAGGCCCTGTAGCTGTCCGCTAGAATTCCGCGGTTCTGCTGCCTTGGAACAAAGACACATCATTCATGTGCGCAAGTCACCCAGGCCAGCAGATGTCAAGCAAGCAGATGCCAAGCACCCGGCCCCGCACCCCGACTCCATGACCGCGACCTTCGCTCCCAGCCCCTGGCCTGCGCCCTCCGCTCCGCGCCGCGATGCCGAATGGCGCTTCGGCCGCGCCAGTGGGTCGCCCAGCGTCAGCTGGCTGTGGGAGTTGCGGCGCAACTGCTCGATCTCACCGCGCCAGATGCTGCAGGCCTATGCGCTGTTGTGTGCGGTGGCCCTGCTGGTGGCGCTGGGCTTCTGGTGGCAGGGCGTGCAGTTGGTGATGGCCTTTGCTGCCGTCGAACTGGTCGCGGTGGGCATCGGCATGCTGCTGATGGCGCGCCATGCGCGCGACCGCGAAATCATCACGCTGTCGGGCCGCGAGATGGCCGTCGAGCAGCATGTCGGCCCGATGGTCGAACGCACCAGTTTCCGTGCCGAATGGGTACGGGTGGAGCCAGCGGCCGCCGAGGGGTCGCTGGTGGAGTTGTCCGGCGAGGGGCGCAGTGTCTGCATCGGGCGCCATGTGCGGCCCGAACTGCGATTCGAATTGGCACAGGAACTGCGCCGGGCGCTGCGGCTGTCGCGGGCGGCCGGCGAGCGGGTTTTGGATCACGAACTTAAAGCATGACGATGAACACGACAAAGAAGCTTTGGCATCGCATTGGCGCAGGGCTGGCCGGCTCGGCTGCTGCGCTGGTGACCCACGCCGCCTGGGCGGTGGGTGATCTGGCCGGCGGCCCCGCGAAGAACCAGATCGACCTGCACCCGCCTGTCACGCGCATTGCGTCGGACATCCAGGGCCTGCACTTCTTCATGCTGATCATCTGCGTGGTGATCTTCATCGCGGTGTTCGGCGTGATGTTCTATTCGATGATCAAGCACCGCAAATCGGTCGGCTTCAAGCCGGCCAATTTTCATGAGAGCGTGGGTGTCGAAATCGCCTGGACGGTGGTGCCGCTGCTGATCGTCATCGTGATGGGCCTGGCTGCTACCAAGACCGTGGTGCAGATGAAGGACACCAGCAACGCCGACCTGACCATCAAGACCACCGGCTACCAATGGAAGTGGGGCTACGACTACCTGAAGGGCGAGGGCGAAGGCATCGGCTTCCTGTCGACGCTGGACCTGTCGCAGCGCCAGGCCTCGGATGCCGGCAAACCGGTGGGTGACGACTACCTGCTGAAGGTCGACAACCCGCTGGTCGTGCCGGTCAACAAGAAGATCCGCATCATCACCACCGCCAACGACGTGATCCACTCGTGGATGGTGCCGGCCTTCGCGGTCAAGCAGGATGCGATTCCCGGCTTCGTGCGCGATGCCTGGTTCCGCGCCGAGAAGACCGGTGATTTCTACGGCCAGTGCGTCGAGCTGTGCGGCAAGGAACACGCCTACATGCCGATCCACGTGAAGGTGGTTTCGGCGGCCGACTACAGCAAGTGGGTCGACGGCAAGAAGAAGGAAATGGCTGCCAAGGCCGATGATCCGAGCAAGGTCTGGCAACTGCCCGAGATGGTCGCTCGCGGCGAGAAGGTCTATGCCGCCAACTGCGCCGTGTGCCACCGGCCGGATGGCAAGGGCGCCGGCCCGATCAAGCCGGTGGATGGCTCACCGGTCGTGCTGGATGCCGACAAGGCCAAGCAGATCCATGTCGTGCTCAACGGAGCGGCAAACGGCGCCATGCCGTCGTGGAAGGCGCTGTCGGACACCGACATCGCAGCGGTCATCACCTACACGAAGAATTCCTGGTCGAACAAGACCAACCAGATCGTCCAGCCCGCCGACATCGTCGCGGCTCGCAAGTAATCCCTCGCATCGACCGCTGAAAGGCCACGCCAATGAGCGCCGTTCTCCCGCCGCACGCCGCCCCCGACCACGGGCACCACGGGCATGCCCACGATCACGACCATGATCACCACGACCACGGCCCGGCACAGGGCTGGCGCCGCTGGTTGTTCGCGACGAACCACAAGGACATCGGCACGATGTACCTGTTGTTCTCGTTCACGATGTTGATGATCGGCGGCATCCTCGCACTGTGCATCCGCGCCGAGCTGTTCCAGCCGGGGCTGCAGTTCTTCAACCCTGAGCTGTTCAACTCGTTCACCACGATGCACGGGCTGATCATGGTCTTCGGCGCGATCATGCCGGCCTTCGTCGGCTTCGCGAACTGGATGATCCCGCTGCAGGTGGGCGCGGCCGACATGGCCTTCGCGCGCATGAACAACCTGAGCTTCTGGCTGCTGATCCCGGCGGCGCTGATGCTGGTCGGTTCGTTCTTCATGCCCGGTGGTGCGCCGGCAGCCGGCTGGACGCTCTATGCGCCGCTGACGCTGCAGATGGGCCCGTCGATGGACGCCGGCATCTTCGCGATGCACATCATGGGCGCTTCGTCGATCATGGGCTCGATCAACATCATCGTGACCATCTTGAACATGCGCGCGCCTGGCATGACGCTGATGAAGATGCCGCTGTTCGCCTGGACCTGGCTGATCACCGCCTACCTGCTGATCGCGGTGATGCCGGTGCTGGCTGGCGCGATCACGATGACGCTGACCGACCGCCACTTCGGCACCAGCTTCTTCACGCCCGCGGGCGGCGGCGACCCGGTGATGTACCAGCACATCTTCTGGTTCTTCGGCCACCCCGAGGTCTACATCATGATCTTGCCGGCCTTCGGCATCGTCAGCGCCATCGTGCCGGCCTTCGCGCGCAAGCGCCTGTTCGGCTACACCTCGATGGTCTATGCCACGGCGTCGATCGCGATCCTGTCGTTCATCGTGTGGGCGCACCACATGTACGTCACCGGCATGCCGGTGACCGGCCAGCTGTTCTTCATGTACGCGACGATGCTGATCGCGGTGCCCACCGGCGTGAAGATCTTCAACTGGATCGCCACGATGTGGCGCGGCTCGATGACCTTCGAGACGCCGATGCTGTGGGCCGTCGGCTTCATCTTCGTGTTCACGATGGGTGGATTCACCGGCCTGATCCTGGCGATGGCGCCGATCGACATCCAGCTGCAGGACACCTACTACGTGGTGGCGCACTTCCACTACGTGCTGGTCGCCGGTTCGCTGTTCGGCCTGTTCGGCGGCGTGTACTACTGGGGCCCTAAGTGGACCGGCGTGATGTACAGCGAATTCCGCGGCAAGCTGCACTTCTGGGGCTCGCTGGTCTTCTTCAACGTCACCTTCTTCCCGATGCACTTCCTCGGCCTGGCCGGCATGCCGCGACGCTATGCCGACTACCCGATGCAGTTCGCCGACTTCAACATGCTGGCGACGATCGGCGCCTTCGGTTTCGGGCTGATGCAGGTGTACTTCTTCCTGTTCGTCTGCGTGCCGATGATGCGCGGCAAGGGCGCCAAGGCGCCGCAGAAGCCCTGGGAAGGCGCCGAGGGCCTGGAATGGGAGCTGCCGTCGCCGGCGCCCTACCATTCCTTCGAGAACCCGCCCAAGCTGGATGTCAGCGCCACGCGGGTGGTCGGCTGACGCTGGGCAGGCTGCCATGGACCCTCAGGCACAACAACGCAAGGCCAATGTCCGCTTGGCACTGACCCTGGCGTCGGTGGCGGTGATCTTCGGCATCGGCTTCGTGGCCAAGGTGCTGCTGTTCGGCCGCTGACGCTTCAAGACGATGCCGTTGCCTTCGATGCCCCAACTGCTGCGCCGCGACAACCGGCGCATGCTGGGCAAACTCGCGCTGATCGTGTTGGTGATGTTCGGCTTCGGCTACGCGCTGGTGCCGATGTACCGCACGATCTGCGAGGCGCTGGGCATCAACGTGCTGTCGCTGAACGAGCGGCTTACCGCGTCGGGCCTGGCCGGCACGCGCGAGCGCAAGGCCAGCACGCAGGTCGACTATTCGCGCAAGGTCACCATCGAGTTCGATGCCAATGCGCGCGGGCCTTGGGACTTCAAGCCGGCGGTGAATTCACTGCAGGTCCATCCGGGTGAGCTGACGACCGTGATGTACGAGTTCCGCAACATGCAGAACCGGACCATGGCGGCCCAGGCCATTCCGAGTTATGCGCCGATGCAGGCGATGGCGCATTTCAACAAGCTGGAATGCTTCTGCTTCAACGAATACACCTTGAAGGCCGGCGAGCGCAAGCAGTGGCCGGTGGTGTTCTACGTCGATGCGAAGCTGCCGAAGGATGTCACGACGATCACGCTGTCGTACACCTTCTTCGAGGTCGGCGGCAAGGTGCCGCCGGCGCCGACAACGGCGACGCCCAAGGCGGCGGCCGTGGCGGTGATGCCGGATCAATCATGAGCGACGACTTCAAGAGCGCCGCCTCGCGCAAGGCCTCGCCGCTGCAGACGATGCGGGCCGTGGCCTGGTCGTTCTTCGGCATCCGGCGCTCGGCCGATTACGAGCAGGATGTGGCGAAGCTGAATCCGGTGCACGTGATCATCGCCGGCATCGTCGGCGCGGCCATTTTCATCGGCGCCCTGGTGCTGCTGGTGCGTTGGGTCGTGGCCAGCGGCGTTGCCGCCTAGGCGGCCGCGGGCCCATCAACACAGGTTCAATAGGTTTCGAGGAGAGCACACAAGATGTCCGCTGCGACGCCCCACGGGCAAACGCCCTACTACTTCATCCCGAGCCCGTCGCGCCACCCGGCGATGGCCGCCCTCGGCCTGTTCTTCGTGATCCTCGGCGCAGGGCAGTGGATCAACGGCACCGACTGGGGCAAGTGGTCCTTGCTGCTGGGCATGGTGATCTGGCTGTCGACCTTGTTCGTCTGGTTCCGCGACGCCATCGGCGAGAGCGAAGGCGGCCTGTACTCCGAGCGGGTGGATGTGTCCTACCGCTGGAGCATGAGCTGGTTCATCTTTTCCGAAGTGATGTTCTTCGCGGCGTTCTTCGGCGCGCTCTACTGGGCGCGCGCGCATGCGCTGCCGATGCTCGGCAATCTGGACCACCAGGTGCTGTGGCCGGACTTCAAGGCCATCTGGCCCAGCAACGGCGTGGGCCTCACGGCGTCGCCCGCCAACGTGGTCGATCCGTTCATGACCATGGGCCCGTGGCCGATCCCGACGATCAACACGGCCATCCTGCTGACCTCCGGCGGCACGCTGACGATCGCCCACCACGCGCTGCTGGCCAATGAGCGCGCGAAGACGATTCTGTGGATGTGGATCACGGTGTTCCTGGGCATCACTTTCGTCGGCTTCCAGGCCTACGAATACATGCATGCCTACAGCGACCTGAACCTGAAGCTCAGCTCGGGCATCTTCGGTTCCACCTTCTACCTGCTGACCGGCTTCCACGGCTTCCACGTGTTCGTCGGCATGCTGATGCTGACCTTCATCACGCTGCGCCTGATGAAGGGCCACTTCACGCCCAAGCGCCACTTCGGCTTCGAAGGCGCGGCGTGGTACTGGCACTTTGTCGACGTGGTGTGGCTGGGCCTGTACTTCCTGGTGTACTGGCTCTGACGCAGCGTCGTCTGACCACAGCGAGAAACGCCGCCCACGGGCGGCGTTTTCCCTTGGCAACGCGTATGAGCGTCAAAGACTGGATCAGCGGCCGACCGGCAGGCCGGTGGGTTTGATCCAGCCCAGATGCCAGGACAGCAGGATGAACAGGAACAGCGAGATCGACAGCGCCACGCGCAAGGCCAGGGCCCAGGCCATGCGCTTGTCGCGCGCCGTCTTGTCGTCGGTGTTGCCCTTGCGCAGCATGAACACGCCGGCACTGGCCAGTGCGCCCAGCACGAGCACCAGCGCGATCACGATGACGGTTTTCATGGCGGGCGATTATCGATGCGGTCCCGCAGGCTGGCATCGATGACACCGCGCGCAACCCGCTGGCTCATCGGTCTGGCGGCGGTCACCAGCGTGCTGCTGACGACGCGCCTGGGCCTCTGGCAGCTCGGCCGAGCCGCGCAGAAGATCGCGCTGCAGACTGCGATCGAGCAGCGCGCCTCACTGCCGCCCTTGGCCCCGTTGGAACTGGCGCGCGACAAGGCCACGGCCGCAGCGCAGCACTACCGGCGAATCCCGCTCACGGGACGCTGGCTGGCACAGCACACGATCTACCTGGACAACCGGCAAATGGACGGCCGGCCCGGCTTCTACGTGGTCACGCCGCTCCTGCTGGCGCCCGGCGACGCGGTGCTGGTGCAGCGCGGCTGGGTGCCGCGTGATGCGCAGGACCGGGCGCGGCTGGTGGCGGTGGACACGCCCGCCGGCGAACTGGCCTTGACCGGCCGCGTGGCCCCACCGCCCTCAGCGCTGTTGTCGCTGGGGCCGGAGGGGCAGGGCATCATCCGGCAGAATCTCGACCTCGACGCGTTGGCGCGCGACATCGGCGTGGCGCTGCGGCCGCTGTCGGTGCAGCAACTCGATGATGGGCCATCAACTCCGACGCAGGTGCTGCGGCGCGGCTGGCCGCTGCCGGCCGTCGACGTCGGCAAACACCATGGTTACGCCTTTCAATGGTTCGCGCTCAGTGCGCTGATCGCGGGTCTTTATGTCTGGTTCCAACTCATCCGCCCCCGACGCCTCGCCCCGCGCTGAGCCGCTGGGCCTGACCGTGCACTCGATGCCTCCGCCGGACCTGGTCGCCGGTGACCCGGCGCGCGTGCGCCGTGGCCGGCTGAAGATGCTGCTGGTGCTGCTGGTCTGCGCGCTGCCGGTGGTGGCCAGCTACTTCACCTACTTCGTCATCCGGCCGCAGGGCCGGGGCACGGCCTACAGCGACCTGGTGCAGCCCAGCGCAGGCCTGCCGGCCGTCGAAGCGCAGGCGCTGGACGGCCGGCCGGTGCCGATGCGCTCGCTCAAGGGCCAGTGGTTGCTGGTGGTGGTGGGCGACAGCCGTTGTGCTGCTGCCTGCGAGAAGCGCCTCTACCTGCAGCGGCAGTTGCGCGAAATGATGGGCCGCGAGCGCGATCGCGTCGACAAGGTCTGGCTGATCATCGATGACGCAGTGCCGGCGCCGGCCCTGCGATCGGCACTGGCGACGACACCGGGCATGCTGGCGCTGCGGCTGCCACGGGCGGCCGTGGCCGCGTGGCTGCGGCCAGCGCCGGGCCAGGCGCTGGAAGATCACCTCTACATCGTCGATCCGATGGGCGAATGGATGATGCGGGCGCCGGCCGATCCGGATCCGTCGAAACTGAAGCGCGACCTCGATCGCCTGCTGCGTGGGTCCGCCAGCTGGGACCTGCCCGGGCGCTGAAGGAGCATGGCGATGCTGGACATGGCGGGCCCTTCGCCGGCACTGAAGCTGACCGCCCTCGTGCTGCTGGTGGCCTTGCTGCCGCTGTCCTGGTGGTGGCTGCGCCAGCGCGCGGCGTCCAGCCGGGCGCGGCTGGCGGCTTTGACTGCGCTCACGCTGTTCCTGACCTTCGACCTGATCGTCTTCGGCGCCTTCACCCGGCTCACCGATTCCGGCCTGGGCTGCCCGGACTGGCCGGGCTGCTACGGCCAGGCCAGCCCGCTGGGCGCGCAGGCCGACATCCATGCGGCACAGCAGGCGATGCCCAGCGGTCCGGTCACCTGGACCAAGGCCTGGATCGAGATGCTGCACCGCTACCTGGCGATGGTGGTCGGTCTGCTGATCCTGGTGGCGGCCGTCTTCAGCTGGCGCGTTCGCGCCCGCCTGCCGCATTCGCCGTGGTGGGCACTGGCGACGCTGGCCTGGGTCATTGTCCAGGGCCTGTTCGGCAAGTACACCGTGACGCTGAAGCTCTACCCGGCGGTCGTGACCCTGCATCTGCTGGGGGCGGTGCTGCTGTTGGTGTTGCTGGTGCGTCAGCATGAATCGTTCGCCGACCGGCCGCTGCCGCCGGGCCTGCCGCGTGGGCCGGTGCTGGCCGTGCTGGCGCTGGTGCTGGGGCAGATCGCGCTGGGCGGCTGGGTCAGCACCAATTACGCAGTGCTGGCCTGTCGCGGCTTCCCGGATTGCAACGGCGCGTGGTGGCCGGCGATGGATGCGGCCCATGGTTTCACGCTGCTGCGTGAACTCGGCCGGGCGGGGCATGGCGGCTACCTGCCGTTCGAGGCGCTGGTCGCCATCCACATGGCGCACCGCTTGTTCGCCGTGGTCGCGGTCGGCGGGTTGGTCTGGTTGATGCTGCGCCTGCGCCGCGAGCCGGCCGCGCCTTATCGGCGTTATGCTGGCTTGCTGGCGGCGCTGGTCCTGGCGCAGGTGGCCACCGGCTTGTCGAATGTCGTGCTCGACTGGCCCATCGCCGCGGCGCTGGCCCACAGCGGGGGCGCCGCGGCGCTGGTCGGCGTGCTGAGCTCGCTGCTGGCGCGCCTGCGCCCGGCCGCCGGCCCTGTCGCCGCCCGGGCGGCGCAGCCTGCCTAGAATCGGCGCTCCCGATGAACCCCACCCTTGCCACTTCGCAGGCGCCGGCCTCCCGCTGGGCGCAGTACAACGCGCTAACCAAGCCACGCGTGGTGCAGTTGATCGTCTTCTGCGCGGTCATCGGCATGCTGCTTGCCGAACCGGGCTGGCCGAACCTGCGCCTGGCCTTGCCGGCGGCACTGGGCATCTGGCTGGTGGCCAGTGCGGCGGCGGCCTTCAACTGCCTGGTCGAGCAGCAGATCGACCGCAAGATGGCGCGCACGGCGTGGCGTCCCACGGCCAAGGGTGAGCTGAGCAACACCCAGGCGCTGGTGTTCTCGATGTTGCTGGGGGTGAGCGGCAGCGTGCTGCTGTACGTCGCGGTCAACCCGCTGACGATGTGGCTGACCTTCGCCACCTTCGTCGGCTACGCGGTGATCTACACCGTGGTGCTGAAACCGCTGACGCCGCAGAACATCGTGATCGGCGGGGCCTCCGGCGCGATGCCGCCGGTGCTGGGCTGGGCGGCGATGCGCGGCGACGTGGGGCCCGAGGCGCTGGCGATGTGCCTGATCATCTTCCTGTGGACGCCGCCGCATTTCTGGGCGCTGGCGCTGTACCGCGTCGAAGACTACCGGCGCTCCGGCCTGCCGATGCTGCCGGTGACGCATGGGTCGGAGTTCACGCGGCTGAACGTGCTGCTGTACACCTTCGTGCTGTTCGCGGCGACCTTGCTGCCCTTCATCATCGGCATGAGCGGCTGGTTGTACCTGGCGGCGGCGGTGGTGCTGGGCCTTTGGTTCATTGCCTTCGCATTCATGCTGTGGCGCCGCTACAGCGACGCGCTGGCGCGCAAGACCTTCCGCTTCTCGATCCTGCACCTGTCGCTGCTGTTCGCGGCGCTGCTGCTCGACCACTACCTGATGCCATGGCTGCCGTGATCCACCGTCGCAGCGCGCTGCTGCTTTCCACGCTGGCGTTGACGGGCATGGTCACCGGCTGCGACCGGCTCTCGCCGTCCGCCGGGGCCGGGTTCAAGGCCATCGACATCACCGGCGCCGACTACGCCCGGGGGTTCTTCTTGCCGGACGCCGACGGCCAGCCGCGCACGCTGGCCGATTTCAAGGGCAAGGTGGTGGTGGTGTTCTTCGGCTACACCCACTGCCCGGATGTCTGCCCGACGACGATGTCCGAGCTGGCCGAAGTCAAACGCTCGCTCGGCGCCGACGGCGCGCGGGTGCAGGGCGTGTTCGTCACCGTCGACCCCGAGCGGGACACGGCAGCGCTGTTGAAGGCCTATGTGGCGAACTTCGGTCCAGACATGGTCGGCCTGCGCGGCACGCCCGAGCAGACCAAGGAACTGGCGCGGCAGTTCAAGGTGTTCTATGCCAAGGTGCCGGGCAAGACAGAAGGCAGCTACACCGTCGACCACACGGCCGGCTCCTATGTCTTCGATGCGCAGGGGCGCATCCGCTTGTTCACGCGCTATGGCACCGGTGCCAAGGCGCTGGCCGACGACCTGAAGCGCCTACTTGCTGAGACGGGCTGAACTGCCGCCCGGTGGCTGCGGCCAGCCGGTGGGCGGCACGGTGGCGAGCGTCAGGCGACGGCCTCCATGGCCTTGCGCATCTTCTTCATCGCCGCGACTTCGATCTGGCGGATGCGCTCCGCACTGACGCCGTACTCGGCGGCCAGTTGATGCAGTGTCATGCCGCCGCTGCTGTCGTCGTTGACCTTCAACCAGCGTTCTTCGACGATGCGGCGGCTGCGTGCATCCAGCACCGCCAGCGCCTGCGTCAAGCCGTCGCTGGACATCGCATCGCGGCGGCGCGCCTCGAGCACCTGGGTCGGCTCGCCGGAGTCGTCGGCCAGGTAGGCGATCGGCGCAAAGCTTTCTTCGTTGTCGTCGGTTTGCGGCTCCAGCGCCACGTCGCCGCCGGACAGCCGGGTTTCCATCTCGATCACTTCGGCCGGCTTGACGTTCAGCTGCTTGGCCACTTGCTCGATCTCGGCTGAAGAGAGCGTGTTGCGGTGCGCATTGGCATCGCTGGCATCGCTCTTCAGGTTCTGCTTCATCGAGCGCAGGTTGAAGAACAGCTTGCGCTGCGCCTTGGTCGTGGCCAGCTTCACCATGCGCCAGTTGCGCAGGATGTATTCGTGGATCTCGGCCTTGATCCAGTGCAGCGCGTAGCTGACCAGGCGCACGCCTTGTTCCGGATCGAAGCGCTTGACGGCCTTCATCAGCCCGACATTGCCTTCCTGGATCAGGTCGCCGTGCGGCAGGCCGTAGCCCAGGTACTGGCGTGACACCGACACCACCAGCCGCAGGTGAGACAGCACCAGCCGGCCGGCCGATTCCAGGTCGCCCTGCTCGCGCAGCTTGCGGGCAAAGGACAACTCTTCCTCGTGCGTCAGCATCGGCAGGCGGTTCACGCCGGTGATGTAGGCATCCAGGTTCCCCAGCGAGGGCACCAGGGCCCAGGGATCGCGGACGGACAGCGCAGTGGTCGATGTGAGGTTCATGGGTCTTTGAGACAAGGTTCAGGCTCCTTGGTTCCCAAATATTAGCACTCCTGACTGATGAGTGCTAAATGCGGGTTCTGGCCTGTGAGATGGTTTCGTCTCAGTCCAAGACTAGATTTCAAAGAGAGTTTGTACTAACTTCATCCGAATCGTGTGTCCATCTCGCCCAGCAGGCCGTCCACCAACGCGAGGAAAGTGCCCAGGTTCAAGGGTTTGGTCAGGTAGTGCGCGGCGCCGGCGGCGATCGCTTCATTGATGCGTGCGGGCGTGGCATCGGCTGAGACCACGACGATCGGCACGTCGGCCGTGCGCAAGTCGTGCTTCAGGTGGCGCAGCAGTTCCAGGCCATCGATGTCCGGCAGGTGCATGTCCAGCAGGATCAGGTCCGGCAGCGACATGCGGATCGCCGCCAGGCCGTCCAGGCCGGAGGCCGAGACGGTCATCTCCACTTGCGGGCGCTGGGCCAGGATGCCGCGCATGACCTCGGCATTGGTCTCGTTGTCCTCGACGTAGTGCACCTGCCGCCGGCGGTAGGGCGCGCTCAGCGGGTCGATCAAGCCGGCGGCAGCATCCGGGCCGACCTGCCCCGCCGCCGCCGGCAGGCTGAGCACGAAGGTCGAGCCCTGGCCTTCCTGGCTATGGGCCTGCAGGCCACCGCCCATCAGCTCGGCCAGGCGGCGGCTGATGACCAGGCCGATGCCAGTGCCCTCGATCTGGCTGTGCTCGCGGCCCAGGCGGTTGAAGGGCTGGAACAGCTCGGCCATCTGGGTCTCCGACAGGCCCAGGCCGCTGTCGGTGACGCGGACCTCGACCATGCCGGACGCGCCGGCCTGCACTTCGACGTCGACCCGACCTTGATCGACGTTGTACTTGACGGCGTTGGACAGCAGGTTCGTCAGCACCTGCTTGAGCCGCGTCGGGTCGGCCATCACCGCGCGCGTGCCGGGTTCGATGTGCTCGCGCACCTGGATGCCACGCTGTGCGGCACTCGGCTGCACCATCGCGATGCAACTGCGCAGCAAGGGCGCCGCGTCGATGGCCACGGTGTCCAGCCGGATCATGCCGGACTCGATGCGCGACAGGTCCAGGATGTCGTTGATCATCTCCAGCAGATGCCAGCCGGCATGCTGGATTTGTGCCGTCCACTCCCGCTGGTGGCCGGCCAGCGCCGGCTGGCGGTCCAGTTCCAGCAGCTGCGCAAAACCCAGCATCGCGTTCAAGGGCGTGCGCAGCTCGTGGCTCATGCGGGAGAGGAATTCGCTCTTCGCCCGGTTCGCCGATTCGGCCAGGTCGCGGCCGCGCTCGGCTTCCAGCAGTCTCAGGTGTTCGGTGATGTCCTCGACCACCGCCACCAGCCGCTGCGGCTGGCCACTGGCGTCGCGCAGCACGCTCAGGATCATCTGCACCCACACCGGCTGGCCATCGCGGCGCTCCAGGCGTTTGCGCCGGCGCAGCGGCGCGGCCTCGCCGCGCAGCAGTTGCACCAGCAGCTCGGCATCATCCGCGCGGTCTTCTTCGGGTGTCAGCTCGGCGATGGATTTGCCGGCCAGCGCATCGGCGGCGTAGCCCAGCATGTCGCGGAACTTCGGGTTGGCTTCCCGCACGCGGCCCTGCAAGTCGGCATAGAGGATGCCGATCGGCGCGTGGTCCAGGATGTTGCGCAGCCGTTGTTCACTTTCGCGCAGGGCCTGCTCGGTGCGGGCGCGCTCGCCCATCTCGCGCTCCAGCTCGGCGGTGCGCTGCGCGACAGCCGATTCAATGCGCCGGGTGCGCCCGGTCACTGTCAGCAGCAGCACGGCCAGCAGCGCCGTGGACAGCAGGCCGGCAGTCGAAAACAGCCAGGCATTGACATGGCCGCCCTCGGCGAAGTCCGCCGCGCGGGCGGCAATGCGCACGCGCCACTGCCGTCCCGCGAAGTTCAGCGTGCGCTGGAATTCATGGGTGTCAGGTGCCGCGTTGTCGCAACCCTGCGGGCCGGCCAGGCGAGGCCGCGTCGCGCTCGGATCGATGTCCACCAGGCACCAGCGCAGGGTGCCCGGCTGCTCCTTCATCGCCGCGGCGAGTGACTGGTCCATGCGCAGCGTGACGAAGACCACCCCGCGCAAGGCCTCGGCGCGCTCGGCCGGCCCGGGCTCGCCGCGGTACAGCGCGCGGTAGAGGACCACGCCGGTCTGGTCGCCCACTTCCTGCGTCAGACGAAAACCGGCGGAGGCCGTGGCCTGATCGCCGCGCGCCGCGCGGCCGATGGCTTCGCGCGCGGCCGGAATCGACAGCACGTTGACGCCCAGCGCCGAAGCGTTGCGGTCGAAAGGTTCGACGAAGCGCATCACCACGCCGTCAACGTCCTGCGCAGAGATCGGCGCGGTGCCGCGCTCGCGGCGCTCGAAGATGCGCAGGCTGCGGCCATCGCTTGCCGACACCCGCGCTTCATAGTCGGCGAAGTCGCTGCGCGCGACCCGTTCGCTGTAGCCGATGGCCTGCAGGCTGATCGGCAAGGCCAGCCAGGGTTCGGCGACGCGCCGCAGTTCGTCGCGCGAGACTTCGTTGGAGGCCAGGAACAGGCCGTGCGTGGCCTGCAGCGCGAACAGCGCCTGTTGCAGGTGGCTGCTGATGGTGTCGGCCGCCGCGGCAGCGGATTGCTCGAAGACCGCGCGGCCCCGCAGCTGGTCCAGCCGGGTCACTTGCACGGTGGCCAGGGCCAGCAGGCTGAGCGCGGCCATCAGCGGCAGGGCCAGGGCCACCCGGCGCGGCGCCCAATCGGCGCGCGGCCGCCCGATCAGGCTCAGCACCGTGGGCGCGCCGATCAGCACGCCCAGCGTGTCGCCGGCCCACCAGGTCCACCAGGTGAAGGCCCGTGCCTCGGCAGGCAGCACGCCGAGCAGCGACAGCGCCGTGGTGGCGATGGAGGCATTCAGCAGGCAGGCCAGCACCGCGCCGTAGAGGCAGAACGCCAGCACGTCGCGCGGCTCGGCCAGCGCGCGTGAACTGCTGCGCCGGCGCACCAGCCAGGCGCCGACGCCGGCCTGCGCGGTGGCGCCGATGGCAATGGCCAGCGCCAGCAGCTGGGCCGTCATCGGTGGCAGCCCGCGCGGGTGGGCCAGCAAGGCGTTGACGAAGAAGGCGCCGGCCAGCACGCCGGGCAGGGCGCGGTAGCCGTAGACCAGCACGACGGCCAGCGCAATGCCGGCCGGCGGGTAGATCGGCGCCGCGTAACTTGGCGGGATGGCCAGCAGGAGGGCCAGTTGCCCGGCGCCCACGTAGGCCAGTGCCGTCAGCACGGCGGGCAACAGCATCGAGAGCAGTCCGGCAGCCGGCATCACGGGGCGGACGCCGCGCGGCGCGGGCGCCCTGTCAGGCAGAGTGGCAAGACTACCACCGCGCCGGCCGGAACCGTCGCGGTGATCGTGGGCATCGGCGCACGGTCGCCGACCAATACCGAGCGGTCAGACGTTGAACAGGAAGTTCATCACATCGCCATCCTTGACGACGTATTCCTTGCCTTCGGCGCGCATGCGCCCGGCATCCTTGGCGCCTTGCTCGCCGCCATGGCTGACGAAGTCGGCATAGGCGATGGTCTGCGCGCGGATGAAGCCCCGTTCGAAATCGGTGTGGATCACGCCGGCAGCCTGCGGCGCGGTATCGCCGATGTGGATCGTCCAGGCGCGCACTTCTTTCACGCCGGCGGTGAAGTAGGTCTGCAGGCCCAACAGCGAAAACGCGGCGCGGATCAGCCGGTTCAGGCCCGGCTCATCCTGCCCCATCTCGGCCAGGAACATCGTGCGGTCTTCATCGCTCATGTCGGCCAGCTCGGCCTCGGTCTTGGCGCAGATGGCCACCACCGGTGCGCCTTGCTTGGCGGCGTAGTCCTTCAGCCGGTCCAGGTAGGGGTTGTTGTCGAAGCCGGTTTCGCTGACGTTGCCGACGAACATCGCCGGCTTGGCGGTGATCAGGCACAGCGGCTTCAGCACCACCTGCTCTTCCTTGCTGAACGCGATGCTGCGCACCGGCCTGGCTTCGTCCAGCGCGGCCTGGCACTTCTTCAGCACATCGACCAGGCGCTGCGCTTCCTTGTCGCCGCCGGCCTTGGCCGACTTGGTGTAGCGCACCAGGCTCTTTTCCACCGTGGCCAGGTCGGCCAGGCACAACTCGGTCTGGATCACCTCGATGTCGGAGATCGGGTCGACCTTGCCGGCGACGTGGATCACGTTGTCGTCTTCGAAGCAGCGCACGACATTGACGATGGCATCCGTTTCGCGGATGTGCGACAGGAACTGGTTGCCCAGGCCTTCGCCCTTGCTGGCGCCGGCCACCAGCCCGGCGATGTCGACGAACTCAACGATCGCCGGCACCACACGTTCGGGCTGGACGATCTCGGCCAGCTGGCTGAGCCGCGGGTCGGGCAACTCGACAATGCCCACGTTCGGCTCGATCGTGCAGAACGGGTAGTTCTCGGCGGCGATGCCGGCCTTGGTCAGCGCATTGAAGAGGGTGGACTTGCCGACGTTGGGCAAGCCCACGATGCCGCATTTGAGGCTCATGGAAGGCTTTCGGGGGCTTGACCGGCAACTTTGCGCGGCCAAAGCGGGCAATTTTATGCGGTGAGGGTGGCGCTTCCTACAATCGCGCGATGGAAACGGTCGGTGGCAAGGTCGATGTCTGCATCCGGGGCAGCGGGGCGGTGGCGTTCAGCCTCGGCCTGGCGCTGTCGCGCCAGGGTCTGTCGGTGGCCTTGCCCAGCGTGCCGCCGGCGGCGGTGCAGGGTGATGTGCGGGCCTATGCGCTGAATGCCGCGTCGCGCCAGTTGCTCAGCGACTTGCGCGTGTGGGACGCCTTGCCGCCGGATGCGGTGACGCCGGTGTACGACATGCATGTCGAAGGCGACGCGCCGGGTGGCGCGATTCACTTCTCGTCGTGGCGGCAGCGGGTCGAGGCGCTGGCCTGGATCGTCGATGCCGCGGAACTGGACACCGCCTTGCGCACGGCCGCGCGCTTTGCGCCGCATCTGCGGCTGGCCAGCGGCGAGGTGCCTGCTGCGCTGACCGTGCTGGCCGAAGGCAAGGAATCCGCCGCGCGGCAGGCGCTGGGCGTGAGCTTCGAGCGCCACGCCTATGGCCAGTCGGCCATTGCCGCGCGCCTGGTCGCCAGCCAGGCCCATGGCGGCGTGGCGCGGCAGTGGTTCAAGTCCCCCGATGTGCTGGCGCTGCTGCCGCTGGACCGCCCGCAAGCCGCGCACAGCCTGGCGCTGGTGTGGTCGCTGCCCAGCGCACGTGCCGAGGCGCTGCGCACTGCGCCGGCGGCCGAGTTCGAGCAGGCGCTGAACGAGGCCACCGGCGGCGCCGCCGGCACGCTGAGCCTGGCCAGCGAGCGCACCACCTGGCCCTTGGCCATCGCGCAGGCCGATCGGCTGTGCGGCCCGGGCTGGGTGCTGGTGGGTGACGCCGCACACCTGGTGCACCCGCTGGCCGGCCAGGGGCTGAACCTGGGCCTGGCCGACGTGGCTTGCTTGGCACGCACGCTCGCCGAGCGGGAACCCTGGCGCGGCCTGGGTGATGAACTGCTGCTGCGCCGCCACGTGCGCGAGCGCGCGCTGCCCACGCAGGCGATGGCCGGGCTGACCGATGGCCTGCTGCACCTCTTCGCCAGCCCCCAACCCCTGCTGCGGGAACTTCGCAACCGCGGCATGACTCTGCTCAACCACCTGGCGCCGATCAAGCGTCTGCTCACTGCCCGGGCGCTTGATGCCTGAAGGAACCCTGATGATCTCGTTGACAACGCTGCGCCGTGGCGCATGGGCCATCGCGCTGCTGGCCGCGGCTTCGGTGCAGGCCGACGAGGCGGCGATCCGCAAGAACCTGGCCGAGCGTCTGCCCAACCTGCCGAAGATCGACGAGATCAGCAAGACGCCGATCCCGGGCGTCTTCGAGGTGCGCTACGGCGCCGAGATCTTCTACACCGACGAGAACGGCCAGTACGTGATCCAGGGCGCGATCATCGACACCAAGACCCGCACCGACCTGACCCAGGCGCGCATCGACAAGCTGACGATGATCGATTTCGCCACGCTGCCGCTGAAGGACGCGGTGCTGGTCAAGCAGGGCACGGGCGCGCGCAAGCTGGTGATCTTTGCCGACCCGAACTGCGGTTACTGCAAGCGCATCGAGCGTGACCTGCTGACCCTGAAGGACGTGTCGATCTACACCTTCCTGTACCCGATCCTCGGGCCGGATTCGAACGTCAAATCGCGCGACATCTGGTGCGCCAAGGATGCCGGCAAGGCCTGGCGCGCCTGGATGGTCGACAACGTGGCGCCGACCAAGGCCGCCGCCGAGTGCGATGTCGCGGCGCTGGAGCGCAACGTCAAGCTGGGCCAGAAGCACCGCGTCAACGGCACGCCGGCGGTGGTGTTCGAGGATGGCTCGCGCGCCCCGGGTGCGCTGCCCGCGGCGCAGATCGAAGCACGCATCCTGGCAGCGGCGAAGAAAAGCTGAGCAGCGGTGACAATCCGGGCACGATGAGTGCCCATGTGTTTTCCGATCCGCCGATGTCGGTGATGGCCCGACGCCTGGGCCATGCCGGCTCGGCTGCCTTTGTGCTGGGTGCGATGCTGGTGTGGATCGTCAACGACCAGGCGCACCCGTATGTCACGCTGGCCCTGTCGGCCTATGCGGCGATGGTGGTGTCCTTCCTGGGCGGCATCCACTGGGGGCTGGGCTTCCAGCATCACGATCCGCCGGCTTCGCTGTTCGTCTGGGGCGTGCTGGCGTCGCTGTTCGCCTGGGTGGCGGTGATGATGCCGGCCAACGCCGGGCTGGTGCTCGATGGCGTGCTGCTGGTGCTGTGCTACCTGGTCGATCGCAAGGTCTACCCCGCACAAGGCCTGGCGCGCTGGCTCACGCTGCGCTTCCGTTTGTCGGCCGTGGCCGCCCTCAGCTGCTTTCTGGGTGCCGCGGGCACCTGAACCATGATCTCCTATCGCGTCGACCTTGCCGATCCGCATGCCCACCAGTACCGCGTGACGTTGACGCTGCCGGCCCCCGCGGCCGAGCAGGCGCTGTCGCTGCCGGTGTGGATCCCGGGCAGCTACATGGTGCGTGAATTCGGCCGCCACCTGTCTGGCCTGCAGGCGCGGCAGGGCCAGCGTCCGGTGGACCTGGAGCAGGTCGACAAGACGCGCTGGCTGGCCCGCTGCAGTGGGCGCGCGGCGCTGACGCTGAGCTACTTCGTCTATGCCTTCGACACCTCCGTGCGCACGGCCTTCCTCGATGCGCGGCGCGGCTTCTTCAACGGCACCAGCCTGTTCCTGCGCGCCGAAGGCCGCGAGGCCGAAGCGCAGCGCGTGACCCTGGGCAGCCTGCCCGAAGGCTGGCAGGTGGCCACCGGCATGCGCGCGATCGGGCCGCGCAGCTTCGAAGCCGCGGACTATGACGAACTGGTCGATCATCCGTTCGAGCTGGGCCGCTTCTGGCGCGGCAGCTTCCATGCCGGCGGCGTGCCGCATGAATTCGTCGTTGCCGGGGCCTGGCCCGGCTTCGACGGCCAGCGCCTGCTGAAAGACACCCAGCGCATCTGCGAGCAGCAGATCCGCTTCTGGCATGCCGAGGCCGGCACCAAACCGCCCTTCGAGCGCTATGTGTTCCTGCTCAACGCGGTGGACGAAGGCTACGGCGGCCTCGAGCACCGCGCCAGCACCGCCTTGATCAGCACCCGGCGCGACCTGCCGCGCGAGCGCATGGAAGGGCTGAGCGATGGTTATGCCACGCTGCTCGGGCTGATCAGCCACGAGTACTTCCACACCTGGAACGTCAAGCGCCTCAAGCCCGCTGAATTTGCGCGTTATGACTACACACAGGAGAACTACACCCGCCTGCTGTGGTTCTTCGAAGGTTTCACCTCGTACTACGACGACCTGATGCTGCTGCGTGCCGGCCTGATCGACACCAGCCGCTACCTCAAGCTGCTGGGCAAGGCGATGAACGCCGTGGCCGCCACGCCCGGCCGCCAGGTGCAGAGCGTGGCCGAGTCCAGCTTCGACGCCTGGGTCAAGTACTACCGCGCCGACGAGAACACGCCCAATGCCACGGTCAGCTACTACCTGAAGGGCTCACTGGTGGCGCTGGCGCTGGACCTGAGGTTGCGCGAGCGCGGCGCTTCGCTGGACGCGGTGATGCGCCTGCTGTGGCAGCGCTCCGACGGCGGCCCGGTGAGCGAGGCCGACATCGCTGCCGCCTTGAAGCAGGTCGGGGGCCGTGCGTTCGCTGCCGAGCTGCAGGCCTGGGTCCATGGCACCGAAGAGTTGCCGCTGCAAGAGCTGCTCGCCGGCGTCGGCGTACAGCCGCGCAACGAGCGTGCAGGCTTCGCCGCGTCGCTGGGCCTGCGCTTGTCCGAAGGCCCGGTCACCGGCGTGCAGGTCAAGAGCGTGCTGGCCGGCAGCGCCGCGGCCGAGGCCGGCGTCTCGGCCGGCGACGAGTTGCTGGCCATCGACGGCTGGCGTGTGCGCCGCTTCGAGGATGCGCTGGGCTGGATCGACCGCCACCAGCCCTTCGACCTGCTGCTGGTGCGCGACCAGCGCGTGACGACGCTGCGCCTGGTGCCGGACAAAGACACGCCGCTGGCGCAGACCCTGGCGCTGCAGTTGATCGACAAACCCGCGCGTGCCGTGATGGCCCGGCGCCGCGCCTGGCTCGATGGCTGAAGGGGCCGCGGCCGGCCTGCCGGGCCGCAGGCCCGGGCGCGCCTTGCTGCGTCGTCGTTCCGGCTGGATGTTGTTGGCGGGGGTCACGCTGGTGCATGTGCTGGCCATGGACGAGTTGGTGACCGACCGTTTCGGCTGGGGCGCCAGCGAGCACAGCAGCCCCCGCATCGAGGTGGCGTTTGTGCGTGAATTGGTGCAGCGTGCCGCGCCGGCCGCGGCCGCCGTACCCCGGCCGGCACGCGCGGCCGAACGGGTCTTGCCGAGCGTGGCCAAGAAGCCGGCGACACCCGCGTCAGCCCCGGACACCCAGGTGGCCGTTGCGCCTGCGCCGCCGCCTGAGCCCGTGCCATCGCCGCCCACACCGCAGCCTGCGGCAGCCGAGCCATCCCCCGCCAGCACCCCGGCCATCACGCCGACGATCGAACCACCGCCGCCCGAGCCGACGCCACGAGTTGCCGAAGCGCCCAGCGCCGCGGCGTCCACCGCCGAAACCCATGCCTTCGAGTGGCCGCCGTCGACGCGCCTGAGCTACGCGCTCAGCGGCTACTACCGCGGACCGATCGAAGGCGGGCATGCGCAGGTGGAGTGGTTGCGTGCCGGCACGCGCTACCAGGTGCGCATGGAGTCCAGCCTCGGTCCGATGTTCTCGCGCCGCGTCTCCAGCGAAGGGGAGCTGACCGATCGCGGCCTGGTGCCCAGCCGCTTCGAGGGCGAGCAGAAGCAGTTGTTTCGAGCGCCCAAGCGCTGGACCCAGGACATCGGGCGCGAGCGCATTGCCTTCGCCGACGGCGTCGAGATCGATTCGCTCCCCGGTGTGCAGGACGAGGCCAGCCAGTTCGTGCAGCTGACCTGGCTGTTCACGACCCAACCCGCCTTGCTGCAGGTGGGCCGCTCGATCGAGGTGCCGATGGTCATCAACCGCCGGGCCGACCGCTGGATCTACGATGTCAAGAGCGAAGAAACGCTATACCTGCCGTTCGGCCAGGTGCCCACCTTCCACGTCAAACCGCGGCGTGAGGCCAAGGGCGGCGAGATGGTGGTCGAGATCTGGTTTGCGCCCACGCTGCAGTACCTGCCGGTGCGCATGCTGGTCCGGCAGAGCGAATCCACCTACATGGAATTGACGCTGAAGCAGCCACCGCTGCAGGCAGCCAAGTGACTTAACCCTGGAGGCATGACCCCGATGAGCACCCCACAACACATCCTGATCGACACCCGCGGCGACGGCGAACGGCGCACCGGCCTGATCACGCTGAACCGCCCGAAGCAGCTGAATGCGCTGAACAACGAGCTGATGGACGAGCTCGGTGCGGCGCTGAAGGCCTTCGATGCCGACGCCGGCATCGGTTGCATCGTGATCACCGGCAGCGACAAGGCCTTCGCGGCCGGCGCCGACATCGGCGCGATGGCGAGCTACAGCTTCACCGACGTCTACAACGGCGACTACATCACGCGCAACTGGGAGTTGATCCGCAGCGTGCGCAAGCCGGTGATTGCCGCGGTGGCAGGCTTTGCACTGGGCGGCGGCTGCGAGCTGGCGATGATGTGCGACATCATCATCGCCGCCGACACCGCGCGCTTCGGCCAGCCCGAGATCAAGCTCGGCGTGATCCCGGGCGCCGGCGGCACGCAACGCCTGCCGCGCGCCGTGGGCAAGGCCAAGGCGATGGACCTGGTGCTGACCTCGCGCATGATGGACGCCACCGAGGCCGAACGCGCCGGCCTGGTCTCCCGCGTGGTGCCAGCGGCGACGCTGCTGGATGAAGCGTTGGCCGCCGCGGCCACGATCAACGGCTTCGGCGCCACCAGCGTGATGATGGCCAAGGAGTGCGTGAACCGCGCCTACGAAGGCACGCTCAGCGACGGCGTTATGTTCGAGCGGCGCATGTTCCACGCCTTGTTCGCCACCGAAGACCAGAAGGAAGGCATGGAGGCCTTCATCAACAAGCGCAAGCCGGTGTTCACGCACCGCTGAAGGCGCAGCTGCGGGTTTTCAAGGCTTGCGATTGTTCCTGAAACCGCATTGGTGCGTTCGCGCCGCAGTGCTTTTTCTTTGTGCCGCAGGTTTCTACAGTGTGGGTCATGGATGCAGGCGGTGGCCACAAGCACCGGTCAAGACATCCAGTCCCAACCCTGTAGGAGTTTGCTCATGAACAAGCTGATGATTGCCGCGCTGACCGTGTTTGCCACGGGTGCAGCGCTGGCTGATGACCCGACGATCGACAACAGCGCCAACACTCTCACGCTGAAGACCCGCGCTCAAGTCGTCGCCGAACTGAAGCAGGCCCAGGCTGACGGCTCGATCAGCGCCTGGGCGAATCGCCCGCAGATGAACAAGGCCCAGGACATCAAGTCGGTGCGTGTGCGCGCAGACGTCAAGTCCGACGTGATCGCCGCCCGCGCTGCCGGCGACCTGAATACAGTGACCGGCGAAGACAGCGGTGCGCTGGCCTTCAACGCCAAGCGCCGCGTCACGACGCCGACGACGGTGGTGGCCGCTTCCCAGCGCTGATCAAGCACTGCCCGGCACCGCGCCGGGCAGATCAGCTTTCCCGGCGCCAGGCCGGTGAGGCAGCCTCCCCGGCGTAGCGCCGGGAGAATCAGCCTTCCCGGCGCAAGGCCGGGAAGAGGATCACATCCCGGATACTCGGGCTGTCGGTCAGCAGCATGACCAGCCGGTCCAGCCCGACGCCGCAGCCGCCGGTGGGTGGCATGCCGTATTCGAGCGCGCGGATGAAGTCGGCGTCGTAGTACATCGCTTCTTCATCGCCGGCTTCTTTGTTGGCTACCTGGGCCTGGAAGCGGGCGGCCTGGTCTTCGGCGTCGTTCAGTTCCGAGAAACCGTTGGCGTATTCGCGACCGGTGATGAACAGCTCGAAGCGCTCGGTGACCGCCGGGTTGCTGTCGGAGGCACGGGCCAGCGGCGACACCTCGACGGGATAGTCGATGATGAAGGTCGGCTGCCACAGCTTCTCTTCGACCACCGCTTCGAACAGGCCGAACTGCAGCTCGGACAGCCCCCAGTGCGCCGGCACGTCTTCGCCGGCCGCGAGGATCTTCGCGCGCAGCACGGCCACGTCGGTGGACTCCGCGTCGCTCAAGCCGGCATGCACCACCAGCGACTCACGCACCGACAGCCGCGCAAACGGCTTGTCCAGTTCCACCGGCTTGCCGGCATAGGTGAGGCTGGCCGAGCCGGTGGCCATGCGTGCGGCATGGCGCAGCAACTGCTCGGTGAAGTCCATCAGGTCGTGGTAGTTCCAGTAGGCCGCATAGAACTCCATCATCGTGAATTCGGGGTTGTGCCGAACGGAGATGCCTTCGTTGCGGAAGCTGCGGTTGATCTCGAACACGCGCTCGAAACCACCGACGATCAGGCGCTTGAGGTACAGCTCCGGCGCAATGCGCAGGAACATCTCCTGGTCCAGCGCGTTGTGGTGCGTGACGAAGGGCTTGGCATTCGCACCGCCCGGAATCGGGTGCAGCATCGGCGTCTCGACCTCGAGAAAGCCATGCTCGACCATGAAGCTGCGGATCGAGCTGACGGCCTTGCTGCGCGAGACGAAGCGGGCCCGCGCCGTTTCATCGGTGATCAGGTCGACGTAACGCTGGCGGTACTTCTGCTCCTGGTCCTTCATGCCGTAGAAGTCGCCAGGCAGCGGCCGCAGGTTCTTGGTCAGCAGGCGCAGCGTCGTGACCTTGACCGAGAGCTCGCCGGTGCGCGTCTTGAACAGCACGCCCTCGGCGCCGAGGATGTCGCCCAGGTCCCAGTGCTTGAAGGCTTCGTAGGTGGTTTCGCCCACCGCGTCCTTGCTGATGAACAGCTGGATGCGGCCATGGGTCTTGCCGAAGGAGCCGTCCTGCACCGTCGCGAAGCTGGCCTTGCCCATCACGCGCTTCAGCATCATGCGGCCGGCCACGGCCACCGGCACGCCTTGCGGCTCCAGCTCTTCGTTGCTCAGTTCGCCGTACTTGGCCTGCAGGTCGGCGGCATGGTGCCGCGGCTTGAAGTCGTTCGGGAAGGCAATGCCCTGCTGGCGGATGGCGGCGAGTTTTTCGCGGCGCTCGGCGATCAGCTTGTTGTCGTCGTCGGGCGGGGTGGCGTCGTTCGTCATGGTGAGCCGGCTGGGCTTGGGGGAAACCGCGAATTGTAGGCAGCGGGGCCGAAGCCGTCGGCTGGGCGACGCGTTCGACGGCGTCCATCCGACCCCCTGAAGTACGGCAGCGCTGGCGGATAATCCGCTCCCTGGCCGCGCGGGCCCGGCCGCCCCGGCCGCGGGCGCAGTGGCCGATGCGCCCATCCTCCGCCATGCACCTGCAACACGCCCCCGTCGTCGACCGCAAGATCCGCTTTGCGCTGGCGGGCTGCGGGCGCATTGCGGCCAACCATGTCGAAGCAATCAGCCGCCATGCCGAGCGCGCCGAACTGGCGGCGGTCTGCGACACCGACCCCGCCGCGCTGGCCGCGATGGCCGGTCGCACCGGCGCCCAGCCGTTCACCAGCCTGACCGCCCTGCTGGCTGGCGCCGGCGCCGACTGCGTGGTGCTGACCACCCCCAGCGGCCTGCACCCGCAGCAGGCCGCCGAAGCCGCCCAGGCCGGCGTGCATGTGATGACCGAAAAACCGATGGCCACGCGCTGGGCCGATGGCCTGGCAATGGTCCGGGCCTGCGACGATGCCGGCGTGCGCCTGTTCGTCGTCAAGCAAAACCGGCGCAACCGGACCTTGCAGTTGCTGCGCCAGGCGCTGCAGCAGGGCCGCTTCGGCCGGGTCTACATGGTCACGGTCAACGTGTTCTGGTCGCGGCCGCAGAGTTACTACGATTCGGCCGATTGGCGCGGCACCTGGGAATTCGACGGCGGTGCGTTCATGAACCAGGCCAGCCACTACATCGACCTGCTGGACTGGCTGATCGGCCCGGTGGAGAGCGTGATGGCCTACACCGGCACGCTGGCCCGCAACATCGAGGTCGAAGACACCGGCGTTGCCGCGCTGAAGTGGCGCAACGGCGCGATGGGCTCGGTCAACGTCACGATGCTGGCGCACCCGAAGAACTTCGAAGGCTCGATCACTGTGCTGGGCGAGAAGGGCACGGTGCGCATCGGCGGTGTGGCAGTGAACAAGATCGAGCACTGGGAGTTCGCCGAACCGCACGCCATGGACGAGCAGCTCGACGAAGCCAGCTACCAGACCACGTCGGTCTACGGCTTCGGCCACCCGCTGTACTACGACAACGTGATCCGCACCTTGCGCGGTGAATGCGAGCCCGAGACCGATGGCCGCGAAGGCCTGAAGAGCCTGGAACTGCTGATCGCGATGTACCGCTCGGCGCGCGATGGCAAGCGCATCAACCTGCCCCTCGAGTACTGATGGCCATCACCGTCCACCCCTCGGCCATCGTCGACGACGGCGCGCAGCTCGGCGACGGCTGCCGCGTCTGGCATTTCGTGCACATCAGCGCCGGCGCGCGCATCGGTCAAGCGTGTTCGTTCGGCCAGGGCGTGTATGTCGGCAACGACGTGGCGATCGGCAACAACGTCAAGGTGCAGAACAACGTCTCGATCTACGACGCGGTGACGCTCGAAGACGATGTGTTCTGCGGCCCGAGCATGGTCTTCACCAACGTGCACAACCCACGCTCGGCGGTGCCACGCAAGGACGAATACCGCCGCACGCGCGTGCGGCGCGGCGCCACGCTGGGCGCCAACTGCACGATCGTCTGCGGCACGACGATCGGCGAATACGCGTTCGTCGGCGCCGGTGCCGTGGTCAGCCGCGATGTGCCGGCCTTTGCCTTGATGGTCGGCGTGCCCGCGCGCCGCATCGGCTGGATGAGCCGCCATGGCGAGCGCCTGTCGCTGCCCGCCAGCGGCCAAGGCGAGGCGCAGTGTCCCGCCACCGGCGAAACCTACCGCCTCGATGGCGAAAGTCTGCAAGCATGCAATTCACCGACCTGAAAGCACAGTACGCCGCGCTGAAATCCAGCATCGATGCGCGCATCCAGCGCGTGCTCGACCATGGCCAGTACATCATGGGCCCCGAGGTCGCCGAGATGGAGCAGGCCTTGTCGCGCTACACCGGCGCCAAGTACTGCATCGCGGTGGCGAGCGGCACCGAGGCGCTGCTGATCGCGCTGATGGCGCTGGGCCTGAAGCCCGGCGACGAAGTGATCACGACGCCATTCACCTTCGCTGCCACGGCCGAGATGATCGTGCTGGCCGGCGCGACGCCGGTGTACGTCGACATCGAGCCCGACACCTGCAACATCGACGCCTCGCTGATCGCCGCGGCGATCACGCCACGCACGCGGGCGATCATGCCGGTCAGCCTGTACGGTCAGGTCGCCGACATGGCGGCGATCAATGCGCTGGCGGCGCAGCACGGCCTGGCGGTGATCGAAGACGCGGCGCAGAGCTTCGGCGCCGGCTACCAGGGCCGCAAGAGTTGCAACCTGTCGACCCTCGGCTGCACCAGCTTCTTTCCGAGCAAGCCGCTGGGCTGTTACGGCGACGGCGGCGCGATGTTCACCAACGACGATGCGCTGGCCCAGGCCTGCCGCGAGATCCGCGTGCACGGCCAGAGTGGGCGCTATCAGCACACGCGGCTGGGCGTCGGTGGCCGCATGGACACGCTGCAGTGCGCGGTGGTGCTGGCCAAGCTGGAACGCTTCGAGTGGGAGATTCAGCGCCGGCTGGCGCTGGGCGAGCGCTACAGCCGGCTGATCCGCGACAGCGGCGCGCCGGTGCAACTGCTGGCGGTGCGGCCGGACCGCGATTGCGTCTGGGCGCAGTACACCGTGATGGTCGACGACCGGGCGCGTGTGCAGCAGGCATTGCAAGCGGCGGGCGTTCCCACTGCCGTGCACTACCCGAAGCCGCTGCACCACCAGCCGGCCTATGCCGCTGGCCAGAATGCCGGCTCCTGCCCGCACAGCATTCGCGCAGCCCAGCGGGTGCTGAGCCTGCCGATGAGCGCCGACCTGAGCGAGGCCGACCAGGACCGCGTCGTTGCGGCACTGGCTGCGGCGCTGGTGCCTGCGACGGCCTGACGCGGCCGCACACCCGCATGGCCGCCGCCGGCTTGCTGCGCCCGACGCTGACGCTGCTGACCGGCGGAGCCCTGGCCCAGGCCTTGCCGCTGCTGCTGGGGCCCTGGCTGGCGCGGCTGTACAGCCCGCAGGAGTTCGGCGTCTATCACCTGTTTGCCGCGGTGGCGGCCAATGTCGCGGTGGTGGCCTGTGCGCGCTATGAATTTGCGCTGCCGCTGGCTGCGGACGAGTCTGAGGCCGGTGCCCTGCGGCTGCTGTGCCTGATGCTGTTGGGCGGTGTGACGCTGGTGTGTGTCGTTGCCGCTGCATTGTGGGCATGGATTGCCGGCGCACTGTGGCCGGCCTGGCTGCCGCTGGCGGTGGGCGTGCTCGGGGCGGTGTCGCTGGCCACGCTGTGGGCCACGCGGCAGCAGCGCTTTCCGGCGCTGGCCGTGGCACGTGTGCTGCAGCATGGCGGTGGGGCTGTGGCGCAAACCGTGGCCGGTGTGCTGCACGCCGGCGTGCATGGCTTGATCGGCGCGACGGTGGCTGCCGGCCTCGCAGCGCTGGCGGTGTTGCGCCTGCCATGGGGCCGCCGTGTGGCGGGGCGTGTGGATCAACAGGCGATTCAATCCGCCGCGCGCAGGCACCGCGAATTCCCGCTGCTGAACACGCCGCATGCCTTTCTCGGCGCGCTGCAGGACACCGTGACTGTCGCACTGATCTCGGCGCAACTCGGCTCGGCTGCGGCCGGCGCCTGGGGCCTGGCACTGCGTTACTTGAAAGCGCCGGCCACGCTGGTCGGCGGTGCACTGTCGCAGGCGCTCTATCCACGCCTGGCCGCCGGCGGTGGCCGCATCACCGCCGAGTCCCGCGCGACGGTGCGCCAGGCCATGCTGACGCTGGCCGCTATCGCCACGCCGCTGGTGGGGCTGCTCTGGGCCTGGGGCCCGCAGCTCTTCGCCTGGGCCTTCGGCGAGCGCTGGCGGGAAGCGGGTGAGTTGGCGCGTGCGCTGGCGCTGTACATCGGCGTGCACTTCATCGCCTCGCCATTGGCAGTGGTGACGATGGCCTGGCAGGCCCAGGCCTGGGCGCTGCGGCTGGCGCTGGTCGGCCAGCTGGCTTTCATCGTCGCGCTGGCCATCGGCCTGCAGCTGGGCAGCCTGGCAGCGGCCGGCTGGGTCGTGTCGGGTGTCACGGCCGCGTACTTCGGCTGGTACTTCTGGCGGCTGGCGCGCTGGCCGCTGAGCGAGGCCGCACCATGATGCGCGCCTGGTTCAACCGCAGCCGCCGCTGGCTGGCGCGCTGGCTGTGGCACCGCATCGTGTTCGGTGAATCGTCGCAGGGCCGCTGGTTGCCGCACACGCGCATCGCACCCTCGGCCTGCATCGAGCATGAAGAACGCCTGCAGCTGGCCGACCATGTGTTCATCGGCCCGTTCAACTTCATCGAAGCCAGCGCCGGCGTGGTGATCGGCGAGGGCGTGCAGATCACCCACCATGCCAGCATCGTCAGCCACAGCTCGCACCGGGCGCAGCGCCTGCTCGGTCAGCGCTTCGTCGACTGGCCCGGGCCGCGGCCGGGCTGGGTCTCGGGGCCGGTGGAGATCGGCGCCTACTGCTTCATCGGGCCGCACAGCGTCATCGAAGCCGGGTCGCGGCTGGGCCGGGGCTGCGTGGTGCGCGCCGGCAGCGTGGTGCGTGGCGTGTTCGACGAGTTCTCGGTGATCGCCGGCAATCCCGCGCAGCGGGTGGCCGACGCGCGCGTGGCCGACCGGCGCTGGCTGGACCAGCATCCCGAGCTGCGGGCCCACTACGACGCCTGGGCCGGCGATCTACCGCGTTAGCAGTGGCAATGAAACTCGTGCTGTTGGGCGATGGCGAAAGCCCGCACCTGCTGAAATGGGCGCGGGCCCTGGCGCCACGGCTGGAGCTGTATGCCGCCTCGTCGCGCGGCTTTGCGCCGGCACTGGCCGAGCTGCTGCCGCCCGAGCGGCGGCTGGCGCTGGACACCCAACCCTCGTTCGCCGGCGGCAATGTGGCGGTGCTGCGTTCCCTGCCGCGCCTGGCCCGCTGGCTGCATCAGGTGCAGCCGGACTGGGTGCACGCGCACTACCTCACCTCCCACGGCACACTGGCCTGGCTGGCGCGGGCGCTGTGGCGGCTGCCGGTGCGCATCGTCGGCTCGGCCTGGGGCTCGGACATCCTCGTCACGCCCGAGCGCAGCGTGCTGATGCGCGCGCTGACACGCCGCGTGCTGCGCGCCTGCACGCTGTGCACCAGCGATTCGCTGCACATGGCCGAGCGCATGCGCGCGCTGGGCGCGGGTGAGGTCATGAGCTTTCCGTTCGGCCTGGAAACCCTGCCCGAGCCACCGGGTACCAAGAGTGAGCACCTCTTCTTCGCCAATCGCGGACTGGAGCCGATCTATGCACCGCAGCGCGTGCTGGCCGCCTTCGAGCTCATGGCCCGGGCCTGGCCGCAGGCCGAACTGGTGGTGGCGAACGATGGCTCATTGCGGGCGGCGCTCGAACAGCAGGTACAGCACAACAGTAGCCTCGCCGGCCGCGTGCGCTTCGTCGGCCGGCTGGACGCGGCGACCCAGGCGCGGTGCTACCGCCAGGCGCGCTGGTACCTGAGCCTGCCGGTGAGTGACTCGGTCTCGGTTTCGGTGCTGGAAGCGATGGCCCATGGCTGCGTGCCGCTGCTGTCCGACCTGCCGGCCAACCGCGAGTTGGTCACCGATGGCGACAACGGCCTGATCCTGGCCGATGGCCAGCTGCCGGACCCAGCGGCGGTGCAGGCGATGGCCGCGCGCGCCGCGACCATCGCTTCGGCCAACCATGCCTGGGTCGCGCGCCAGGCGATGTTCGACCCCGCCGTCGAGCGCTTCGTCGCGCGCCTGCACGCACTGCAGTCGGCCGGCGCGCACGGCAGGATGCGCGTGGCATGAACATCCTCTACCTGAACCACTATGCCGGCAGCCCGGCGCTGGGCATGGAGTACCGGCCCTACTACCTTGCGCGTGAATGGGTGCGGCTGGGTCATCGTGTGCAGATCATCGGCGCCACGTATTCGCATGTGCGCACGCGCCAGCCGCAGCCGGGCGACGAACTGATCGACGGCATCCACTACCGCTGGCTGCCCACGCCCGGCTATCAGGGCAATGGTGTCGGCCGCGTCTGGAACATCTTTCGTTTCCTGGCGCCGCTGTGGTGGCGGGCCGGGGCGCTGGCGGCCGAGTTCAAGCCCGATGTGGTGATCGCTTCCAGCACCTACCCGATGGACATCTGGGTCGCGCGGCGCATCGCGCGGCGCGCGAACGCCTTGCTGGTGTTCGAGGTGCACGACCTGTGGCCGTTGTCGCCGATCGAGCTGTCCGGCATGTCGCCCGGTCATCCGTTCATCCGCTTGTGCCACGCGGCGGAATCCGCGGCCTACCGGCATGCCGACCGCGTGGTCTCGATGCTGCCGGTGGTGCACGAGTACATGGCCTCCCGCGGCCTGGACCTGAAGCGGCTGAGCATCGTGCCCAACGGCATCACGCTGGAGGAGTGGCAAGGCACGCCCGCACCGCTGCGCGAAGACGTGGCCGCGGCCATCGCTGCGCAGCGCGCCGCGGGCCGCACGGTAGTGGGTTACGCTGGCTCGATGGGCTTGCCCAACGCGCTGGACGTGCTGCTCGACGCGGCGGCCCTGCTGCGCAGCGACACGCTGGCCATCGTGATGGTCGGCGACGGGCTCGAGCGTGAACGTCTCGCGCAGCGCGTGGCGGCCGAAGGCCTGTCGAACGTGATCATGCTGCCGCCGATTCCCAAGGCCCAGATCCCATCGTTTCTGGGCCGCATCGACATCGCCTACATCGGCTGGCAGCGCGTGCCGATCTACCGTTTCGGCATCGCGCCGAACAAGCTGATGGACTACATGATGGCGCGCTGCGCCGTGCTGCATTCGGTCGCCGCCGGCAACGACCCGGTGGCCGAAAGCGGCTGCGGGCTGACGGTGATCCCGCAATCGCCGGAGGCCGTGGCCGCTGGCCTGCGGCAGCTGGCCGCCGTGCCCGAGGCCGAGCGCCGCGCGATGGGCGAGCGCGGCCGCGAGTTCGTGCTGAGCCACCACACCTACCCGGTACTGGCCCGGCGATTCCTGCAGGCGCTGCTGCGATGAACGACGACCCAGCCAGCGAGGTGCAGGCCGTCGCGCAGCGCTATGCCCGGCGTGGCCAGCCCGACCGCTACAGCATGCTGCAGCCCGATGTCTGGCAGACGGTGCAGGAGCGTCAGCGCGCGATGCTGCAGTTGTTCGCCCAACTGGGCTTGGCCGAGTTGTCGCAGCTGACGGTGCTGGAAGTCGGCTGCGGCGCCGGCGGCAACCTGCTGGAACTGCTGCGGCTGGGCTTCCGGCCGGAGCATTTGGCCGGTATCGAACTGCTGCCTGAGCGCCACGCGCTTGCACGGTCGCTGCTGCCACCCGCCGTCACGCTGTGGCAGGGCGATGCCAGTGCCTTGACCATCGAGCCGGGCAGCCGCGACATCGTCTGCCAGCACACGGTGTTCTCGTCCTTGCTCGACGACGCCTTCCAGCAGCAACTGGCTGCCGCGATGTGGTCCTGGCTGCGGCCGGGCGGCGGCGTGCTGTGGTACGACTTCACCGTGGACAATCCGCGCAACCGCGACGTGCGCGGCGTGCCGCTGCAGCGCGTGCAGGCGCTGTTTCCGCAAGCGCGGATGTGGCGCCGCAAGCTCACGCTGGCGCCGCCGCTGGCGCGCTGGCTGTGCCGCATCCACCCCGCGCTGTATTCCGTGTTCAATGCCTTGCCGCCGCTGCGCACGCATGTGCTGGCGTGGCTGGAGAAACCTGTCTGATGAGCCAAGCTTTCCTGCCCTATGCCCTGCCCGAGATCGGTGACGACGAGATCGCCGAGGTCGTCGATACGCTGAAGTCCGGTTGGGTCACCACCGGCCCGAAGGCCAAGCGCTTCGAGGCCGATTTCGCGACCTTCCTCGGCGATCCGACGCTGCATTGCATCGCCGTCAACTCCGCCACCGCCGGCTTGCACCTGGCGCTGGAAGCGCTGGGCATCGGCCCCGGCGATGAAGTGATCACCACGACGCACACCTTCACCGCCACCGCCGAAGTGGTGCGTTACCTCGGTGCCGATGTGCGACTGGTCGACATAGCCCCCGCCACGCTGAACATCGATCCGGGGCTGATCGAAGCCGCCATCACGCCGGCCACCCGCGCGATCATCCCGGTGCACTACGCCGGCCTCGCGGCCGACATGCCGGCGCTGCTGGCGATCGCGCAGCGCCATGGCCTGAAGGTGGTGGAAGACGCCGCGCATGCGCTGCCGACCACCAGCGCCGGGCAGTTGATCGGCACCTTGGCCAGCGATGCCACGGTGTTCAGCTTCTACGCCAACAAGACCATCACCACCGGCGAGGGCGGCATGCTGGTCACGCGTGACGCTGCGCTGGCCCAGCGCGCCAAGGTGATGCGCCTGCACGGCATGAGCCGCGATGCCTTCGACCGCTTCACCGCCAATGTGCCGAGCTGGTACTACGAAGTCATCGCGCCGGGCTTCAAGTACAACCTGACCGACATCGCCGCGTCGCTGGGCCTGCACCAGCTGAAGAAGGCGCATGCGTTTCAACAGCGCCGCGCGGCGATTGCCGCGCGCTACGAACAGGCCTTTGCCGGCTTGCCGCTGATCAGCGCGCCGATGCCGTCGGCCGGCGAACTGCATGCCTGGCACCTGTACGCCATCCGCCTGGCCGATGGTGCCGGCGTTGCGCGCGACCGCTTCATCGAGCGCCTGTATGAACTCGGCATCGGCTGCAGCGTGCACTACATCCCGCTGCACCAGCAGCCCTACTGGCGCGACCGCTATCAGCTGAAAGCCTCGGACTTCCCGCACAGCCAGCATGCCTACGAACAGATGCTGAGCCTGCCGATCTACACCCGCATGACGGATGCCGATGTCGAGCGCGTGATCGCCGCGGTGAAGACGGCGCTGGGGGCCTGACCCGCGGCATGGCCAAGCGCGTGTTCGATGTGCTGATCGCGGCTGTCGCGCTGCTGCTGCTGGCGCCGCTGCTGCTGGGCGTGGCGCTGGCCGTGAAGCTCGATTCACGCGGGCCGGTGTTCTTCCGCCAAGAGCGGGTTGGGCGCCAGGGCCGGCTGTTCCGCATCCACAAGTTCCGCACGATGGCCGCCGACGCGCCGCAGCGCGGCCCGGCCGTCACCATGGCGCACGATGCGCGCATCACCCGCATCGGCCACGCACTGCGCCACTACCGCCTCGACGAACTGCCGCAGCTGATCGATGTGCTCATCGGCAGCATGAGCCTGGTCGGCCCGCGCCCCGAGGTGCCGCGCTTCGTTGCGCACTATCCACCCGGCCTGCGCGAACGCGTGCTGGCGGTTCGGCCCGGCATCACCGACCCGGCCTCGCTGGAGCACATCGACGAAGCCAGCCTGCTGGCGGGGTCCACCGATCCCGAGCGCGACTACATCGAACGCATCCTGCCGCACAAGCTGCAGCGCCAGGCCGACTATGCTGCGCAGGCCACGCTGAGCTCAGACCTCGGCGTGCTGCTGCGCACCTTGCGTGTGCTGATCCAGCGATAAAGCAGCGATGACCCCGCAACCCGAAGACCAAGCCGACCTGTCGTTCTGGCTGCGCCTGGACCAGTTCCTGGCCCGGTTGCGGCCGCACCGCGCGCCGCTGTCGCTGGTGGTCGACGCCGGGGTCGTGATGCTGGCCTGGAACGTCACCTACCTGTTCCGACTGGGCTTCGAACGCTGGCTCAGTGCACGACCGGGCTATGACGTCTGGGTGATGCTCGGCATCGTCACAGCCTACCTCATCGGCTTCATCGCGCTGCGCGTGCCGCAAGGCATGTGGCGCTTCTCGGGCTTCGGCGACATCAAGCGGCTGGCGCTCGCTTGCGCAATGGCCGGGCTGGGCTCGGCGGTGGTGGTGCTGATGCTGCAGCTGACGGCCGTGCCGCGCGCGGTGCTGGCGCTGCACCCGGTCGTGGCCCTGATGGGGCTGGCGCTGGCGCGCCTGGCCTACCGCATGCTGTACGAGCACGCGCGCCGGCGCATCACCGGCAGCGATGTGGAAGTCAAACGCGCGATCGTGCTCGGTGCCGGCGAAGCGGCGCGTCGCCTGATTGCCGGCATCCAGCACCAGGGCTGGCAGGTCATCGGCCTGCTCGACGACGACCCGGCCAAGCAGGGCGCACGCATCGCCGGCGTGCCGGTGCTCGGCCCGCTCGAAGCGGTGCAGGACAAGGCCGTGCGCGGCGTGGCCACGCACCTGATCGTCGCGATGCCGGCGGCGCGCGGGGCGCAACGCCGGCGCGCGTTCGAGCTGGCCGCACCGGCCGGGCTGCCAGTGCTGACCGTGCCGTCCGCCGCCGAACTGCACACCGGCCGCAGCGGCATCGAGCGCGTGCGCGACATCGAGCCCGAAGACCTGCTGGGCCGCGAGCCGGTGCAACTGGACGAAGCCGGCATCGCCGAGGTGCTTTCCGGCAAGACCGTGCTGGTCACCGGTGCCGGCGGCTCGATCGGCAGCGAACTCTGCCGCCAGCTGGCGATGTACGGCCCGGCACGGCTGGTGCTGCTGGAGCAGAGCGAGTTCAACCTCTACAGCATCGAACAGGCCCTGAGCGCCAGCTTTCCACAACTGCCGCTGGTGCGCCTGGTCGGCGACGTCAAGGACCTGGACGCGACGCGCGAGGTCTTCAGCCGCTGGCGGCCGCAGGTGGTGTTCCACGCCGCGGCCTACAAGCATGTGCCGCTGATGGAGGAGCACAACGCCTGGGCAGCCCTGCGCAACAACACGCTGGGCACCTGCCATGCGGCGATGGCGGCGGCCGAGTGCGGGGCAGAGCGCTTCGTGCTGATCAGCACCGACAAGGCCGTGAACCCGACCAATGTGATGGGCGCCAGCAAGCGTGCCGCCGAGCGGGTGGTGTCGGCGCTGGCCCAGCGTCATCCGAACACGCGCTTCATGGCGGTGCGCTTCGGCAATGTGCTGGGTTCCAGCGGCAGCGTGATCCCGAAGTTCAAGGAGCAGATCGCCCAGGGCGGCCCGGTGACGGTGACGCACCCGGACATCATTCGCTACTTCATGACGATTCCCGAGGCCGCGCGCCTGGTGCTGCAGGCCGCCGCCATCGGCGACAGCGGGCAGGTGCTGGTGCTGGACATGGGCGAGCCGGTGCGCATCGTCGACCTGGCGCGCGACATGATCCGGCTGTCGGGTCATGCGCTGGACGAAATCGCCATCGTGTTCTCCGGCCTGCGTCCGGGCGAGAAGCTGTACGAAGAGCTGCTGGCCGATGCCGACACCACGCTGCCGACAACGGTGAGCCGGCTGCGCGTGGCCAGGCTGCACGACGAGGATGCGGCCGCCGTGCTCGACTGGGTGCAGCGCATTGCCGGCTCGGGCCGGCTGGACGATAGCGCTGTTCGGGAGCGGCTGCGCGAGCTGGTGCCCGAGTACCGTGAAGCCTAGGCGTCTGGCGCAGGGCAGTCGATGGCGCGGGCTGGCGGCAGCGATCGTCTGCGGCGCGGCGCTGCTGCCATGCGCCGCGCGAGCCAGCGATCCGGCCCACGGTGAACAGCTGTTCATGACCTCGCCGGCGCCCGGCGAGCTGGCCTGCGCCGACTGTCACAGCGACAACCCGCGGCTGAATAACTTCGGCAACATCTGGTCGGGCCGCAATGCGGTGGCGCTGATCCAGCGCGCCGTCAGCCTGAACACCGGCGGCATGGGGGTGTTCAGCCGCTACTACGGCGCGGCCGACCTGGCCGACATCGCGGCGTTCCTCGGCAACACACCCGTGCGGGTGGACTTTCCGCAGACGCCGCTGGGCCAGCGCAGCGCCGTGCAGCGCATCACCGTCAGCGCCAGCAGTAAGACCGGGCTCGCCGGTTTGTCGCTGCAGTTGCAGGGTGACTTCGTGCTGGACAGCGCGCCGTGCCCGGTCAGCCTGCCGGCCTTCGGCAGCTGCGTGGTCGACATCGCGTTCGCGCCCGGCACCGCGGGCCTGCGCAGCGGCAGCCTGATCATCACGCACGACGGCTTGCCGACGCCGGCGGTCATCGCGCTGGCCGGCCAGGGGCGGGACAAACCGCCGGCGGTGGTCACGCTCAGCGCCTCGGCGCTGTCTTTCGGCGCCGCGGCCGTGGGCACCGGCAGCGGAGATCGGCAACTGCGGCTGAGCAACCGCTCGCCGGAGGCCATGGTGCTGGGCGAGATCGGTCTGTCGTCGGCCGATTTCGTCATCGAGGGTGGCAACTGCCACGCCGGGCGCGTTGTGGCCAGCGGGCAGTTCTGCATGCTGTCGCTGCGCTTCGTGCCGCTCGATGCGGGCGAAGGCGGTTCCGGTGGCGCGTTGCGCCGCGGCGAACTGCGCGTGGCGCACGACGGCGCCGGCGGCGTCTCGACGGTCGCCCTTGATGGCCAGGCGCTGGCCGGCCCGGCGGCACAGCTGCGGCTGTCGGCGCCGCTGCTGAGCTTTGCGGCGGTGCCGGTGGGCAGTGCCGGCGCGGCGCAGTTGCTGGTGCTGCAGAACATTGGCGCGGCGGCGCTGCTTTTGCGTGATATCAGTGTCTCCCGCGCCGACTTCGTGCTCCAGGCGGGCGGCTGCGCAGCGGGCGGCAGCTTGACGCCCGGCGCGGCCTGCAACCTGGTCCTGCTGCTGCAGCCGCAGCGCGCTGGCGCGATCGCCGGCGAGTTGCTGATCCGCCATGACGGCAGCGATGTTCCGCTGCGCGTGGTGCTGGACGCCCGTGGCGACGCGACCAGCGGCCGTGCTCCGGCAGCGGCGGCGCTGTGGGCCGACCGCGTGGCCCTGGCGATCGGCGCGGACGTGCAGCGGCTGCAACTGGCCAACCACGGTGCGCAGGCGTTGCCGATCAGTGCGCTGCGGCTGGTTGGCAGCCGCGCCGCGAGCTTTCAACTGGCCGGAACGTGCGACGCCGGCGTCATGCTGCGGCCGGGTGGCGAGTGCACGGTCGAGGTTCGCCGCATAGTGGATGCGGCCGCTGCTGCCGCTTCCGTCGCATCCAAGCAACCCGGTCCACTGCGCGCCACGCTGGTGGTGCAGGCGGGCCTTGAGGAGGCACTGTTCGAGCTGGCCGATGCCATGCCAGGCCAGGCGCCGGAGCTCGCCGTTCTGGCACCGGCCAGCGCACAGCTGGCGGTCAATCCGTCGGTGCTCGGTTTCGTCGCGGTGCCGGGCGGCAGCGGCGGTGCTCGCCAGCGGCTGTGGATCGCAAACCAGGGTGCGGGCCTGTTGGTGGTGCGCTCGATCGCGCTGCTGGGCAACGGTTTTACGCTGGCCGAGTCCGAGCACGAAGGCTGCCCGCTGTCCGGCACCGACCTGCTGCCGGGCCGCGGCTGCGCGGTGGACGTGGCCTGGACCGGCGCGGCCGACGCCCGATTCGGCGGCGAACTGGTCGTCGCCACCGACGCGCCGGCCGCCACGCAGCGTGTCGCGCTCAGCGTGGTCGAAGATGCCGAGCGCCACAACCAGGGCGGCGGTGGTGCGATGGGCCCGGCAGCGTGGCTGCTGTTGGCGCTGGCCTGTTGGGCGCTGGCCCGCAGCAAGCCAGAATCGCCGGATGTCTGAGCCCGCTGCCCTACCGACCCGCCGCGCTTGCCTGGCCGCCGCCCTGCGCCTCGGTGCTGGGTTGCCGGGTCTGCCGCTGGCCGCCGGGTTGCAGCTGAGCCATGCGGCCACACCGGGTGACACCGCGCCGGCGCTGGCCTTGCTGACGACGGCCGGCGAAGCAGTGCTGCCCGGCACCGGCCTGCCGCGCTGGCGCGCGCTGTACCTCGACTTCTGGGCCTCCTGGTGCGGCCCCTGTCGCCAGTCGTTTCCGTGGATGAACCAGCTGCACGACCAGCACCAGGCCGCGGGCCTGCGCGTCGTCGGCATCAACCTCGATGCACGGCCCGAGGATGCGCAGGACTTCCTGAAGCAGCTGCCGCCGAGGTTCGCCATTGCCTTCGATGCGGCCGCTGCCAGCGCGCGCGACTTCGGCGTCAAGGCGATGCCCAGTTCCTTCCTGATCGCCCCGGACCGCCGCGTGCTGCTGGCCCACCGCGGCTTCCGCAACGAGCAGCGGGCCGAGCTGGAGCGCCGCATCGTCGCGGCGCTGAGCTGAACGCCGATGGCGGCTGCCGCCGAAGACAGCCGCCGCTGGGGCCGGGTGGTCTGCGCCGCGCTGGCGCTGCCGGGTGTCGGGGCGCCGGCGGCCGAGGCGCCAACCGAGGGTCGGATCGGCTTCAAATGGCTCAGCTACCAGGACTGGCAGCCGGGGCTGAAGCGCGTGCGGGCCGAATCGCCCTCGCTGCAACTGCAGGCACCGCTGGGCGAGCACTGGTCGCTGGTGGCCGGTGCCACCCACGACAGCGTCTCCGGCGCCTCGCCGCGTTACCACAGCGCGGTGTCCGGCGCTTCGCGCATGAGCGACCGGCGCCGCGCTGGCGACCTGAAGATCACCCACCACGATGAACGCAGCAGTTGGAGCGCCGGCGCTGCCGCCTCGAGCGAGCATGATTTCGCATCGCGCGCGCTGTCGTTCGAAGCCGCCGGGGCCAGCGAGGACAACAACCGCAGCTGGAACGCCGGCCTGGGCCTGACGCGTGACCGCATCTCGTCGAGCGACGATGCCGCGCTGCAGCGCCGGCGCCGCACGGTCGAGCTGACGGCGGGGCTGACCCAGGTGCTGTCGACGGTTGATATCGTGCAGGCCGGCCTGACACTGGCCGAGGGCCAGGGCTACTACTCGGATCCGTACAAGCGCGTCGACCAGCGCCCGGAAAGCCGCCACCAGCGCATCCTGCTGCTGCGTTGGAACCACCACGCCGAGGCCTGGCACGGCACGCTGCGTGCGAGCTACCGGCACTACCGCGATTCCTTCGGCATTCGCGCGCACACGCTGGCCGCCGAATGGGTGCAGCCGATGTCGGCCGTGTTGGTGCTGACGCCATCGCTGCGGGTGTACTCGCAGAGCGCCGCCTGGTTCTATTACGACCCGGTCTACTCCTACGCCGGCGCGCCGCTGCCGCCCGGCTACCTGAGCGATCCGCCGGACTCCCTGTCGCCCGACGCGCGCCTGTCGGCCTTCGGCGCGCTGACGCTGGGGCTGAAACTGGCGTTGCGCCTGCCCGAAGGCTGGCATACCGACATCAAGCTCGAACACTATGAGCAGCGCGGCAGCTGGCGCCTGGGCGGCGGCGGCTCGCCGGGGCTGGTGCCGCTGCGCGCGCGCTTCCTGCAATTCGGGCTGTCGCGGCAGTTCTGAACGGCGCGTCACTCATTCCAAGTGACGATGCCGTGCCCGTCGCAAGGGGGCATCCGGATTGCGACGTGTCCGGCCTTTCGTTATGGTCACGACACCCACTGCCGTGGCAAGCCCGTCACGGCCACAAGCCAGTCCGTCCGAGGGAATCCCATGCGTGTGAGTCTTCGCTGCACGGCGCTGACGGCGCTGCTGTTGCTGGTGTCCTGCGGCGGCGCCGAGCGCGACGACGCCGGCGCGGTGCCCGATGCGTCCTCGGGCCAGGTGGCCAGCGGCGGCCCGGTCTACCCACTCAGCCACTACGCGGCCTCGCGTTTCGCCGAGCAGGCCAGCTTCGGCCCGACGCCGGCGCTGGTCACCGAGATCCGGACCCAGGGCTTCGAGAAGTGGATCGATGCGCAGTTCGCGCTGGCGCCGTCGACGCTGGATGCCAAGCCGGTCGAGGACTACATCGATCCGGTGCCCGATTCGCAGTGGGTCTACTGGCAGAACGGCGTCCAGCAGCTGCTGATGACGGCACCCGACCAGTTGCGCCTGCGCACCACCTGGTCGCTGTCGCAGTTCATCACCACGTCCACCCGCAAGGGCGATGTGGCCGGTGCCGTGCACTGGCTGAACATGCTGCAGAAGCAGGCCTTCGGCGGCTATGCCGACATGCTGTACCAGGTCTCGGTCAGCCCCTACATGGCGCAGTACCTGGACAACGACCAGAACCGGCCCAAGAGTGCCGAATGCCCGTTCTGCGCGCCGAACGAGAACTTCGCGCGTGAGTTGATGCAGCTGTTCACGCTCGGCGTCTTCAAGCTGAACCCGGACGGCACGCCCATGCGCAACAGCAAGGGCGGCTACGTCGAAACCTACAGCCAGCAGGACGTGGAACAGCTGGCGCGCGTGCTCACGGGCTGGCAGCACAACCCCGAACCGCAGAACCGGCCCAATCGCAACTGGGCCAACTGGGGCAAGCCGATGGTGCCCTCGAGCTGGCCGCCGGAGCGTGATTCGGGCGAAAAGCGCGTGCTCGGCAAGACCTTTCCCGCCGGCCAGTCGGCGCCCAAGGATCTGCAGGACACGATCGCGCTGCTGATGGGCCATCCGAACATCGCACCCTTCGTCAGCCTGCGCCTGATCCAGCACTTGGTGAAGAGCAACCCGACGCCGGCCTATGTCGGCCGCGTGGCGGCGAAGTTCCGCAACAACGGCAGCGGCGCGGCCGGCGACATGAAGGCGGTGATCAAGGCCGTGCTGCTGGATGCCGAAGCGCGCGCCGGCGACAACCCGGCCAGCGTGCGCAGCGACGACGGCAAGTTCCGCGAGCCGGCGCTGCACCGCGCGGCGCTGTACCGGGCGCTGGGCTGCCAGCGTGCACCGACCGGCCGCCGCTGGCCGGGCTACATGCTGAACACGCAGCCGCATTTCGCGCCGAACAGCGTGTTCAGCTACTACGCGCCGACCGACCGCGCGCCCGGCAGCAACCTGCTGTCGCCGGAGCAGAAACTGGTCAATGCCACCGAACTGGTCGGCCGTTTCGGCGAACTGAACTGGCTGCGCTGGGACGATGCCACGCGGACCAACAGCTTGATGAACTACAGCGATGCTGGCTGCCAGATCGAGGCGCTGAGCCGCGCCTTTGCCAGTTCGCCACGGGCGTTCAACGACTACCTGAGCCAGCGCTTCTTCCGCGGCGCGATGCCACCCACGCTGCGCAGCAACATCGAGCAGTTGATGCGCGGCGACCCCTTCTGGGACCGCAATGCACCGGATGACGGCGCGCTGCGCCTGCTCGGCTATGCGCTCGCGACGCCCTACTACGGAGTCATCAAGTGATGCAACGCCGACACTTCCTCGGCTCTGCCGGCCTGGCGGGCGGTGCGGGCCTGCTCGGGCTGCTGAGCGGTGATGGGCATGCCGCGGCGGACGAGTACCGCGCGCTGGTCGTCGTCTTCCTCGAAGGCGGCAACGATGGCCACAACTGCCTGGTGCCTACCGATGCGGCCTATGGCGACTACCAGTCGGCCCGCGCCAACCTGGCCTTGTCGAAGAACAGCCTGGTGGCGCTGGCCGGCAAGTCGGCCGGCCACAGCTTCGGCGTGCATCCGACGCTGGCGGCGATGGCCGGGCTGTACAACGAGGGCCGCCTGGCCTGGATCGCCAATGCCGGCCCGCTGGTCGAGCCGGCCACGGCGCAGCAAGTGCTGGCCAACGCGGTGGAACTGCCGCCGTTCCTGATGTCGCACAGCGACCAGGTGGCGATCCAGCAAGGCTGGACCGTGCAGGACGACATGAGCGGCTGGGCCGGCCGCGGCCTCGAGCTGCTGCCCTCGACGATGCGCCACCCGATCTCGGCGGTGACCACCAACACCAACCGCACGCTGGTGCTGGGCAAGCGTTCGCCGGTGTCCTTCCTGCCGCAGGACGGCGCGCGCTGGTGGGGCGCCGGCGATCTGTCGCAGCCGCAGCAAGAGCAGGTGCAGGCCATCAACCGCATGGCCCAGTGGCAGTTCGCCAATGCCTACGAGGCCGAATACGCGCGCACGCTGGGCAGTGCGGTGGCCGATTCGGCCCGCTTCACCCAGGCGCTGATGCAGGCCGCGCCGCCCAGCGCCGATTTCGGCAACGCCTACCTGGCCGAGCAACTACGCACTGTGGCCACCGTGCTGCCGATGTTCAAGAGCGAGGGCTTGAAGCGCCAGGTCTTCGTCGTCAGCGAAGGTGGCTACGACACCCATGCCAACCAGCGCGGCAGCGGCGCCAATACCCAGGACACGCTGCTCGCCGGCATGGCCAAGGCGCTGGCCGGCTTCGACCAGCACATGCGCACGAGCGGCCTGGATCAGAACGTCGTCACGCTGGTGATGAGCGACTTCGGCCGCACGCTGCGCCCCGGCTCCGGCGGCGGCAGCGAGCATGCCTGGGGCAACCACTGGTTCGCGCTCGGCGGCCCGGTGGCCGGCGGCCAGGTGCTGGGCAGCTTCCCGGCGCTGAAACTCGGTGGCGTCGACGACGGCGACCCTGGCAAGAACGGTCGCCTGGTGCCGGCCGTGGCCACCGACCAGGTCGGCGCCACGCTGATGCAGTGGCTGGGCCTGGCGCCCAACCTGCTCCACGACGTGTTTCCGAACCTCGTGAACTTCAACCAGAAGACGATTCCGCTGCTGCGGGCCTGACACCAGGGGAGCCCATGCCCGACATCACGCTGACCAGCGGCGACGACACCTACACGCAGCCCACCAGCGCCCGCGACGTCTGGAACGACTACCACGCCCTCGCAGGCAACGACGTGCTGCGCGTGTACGCGGGCACGGTCTTGGGGGGCGCCGGCGACGATCGCATCGAACGGCTGCCCAGCGACGATTGGTGGCGCGACCTCAACGCGGCCTACTGGGATTCGCCGGACGGTGTGGTGGTGGACCTGGCGCAGGGCTGGGCCCAGGACGGTTTCGGCGGCCGCGACACCTTGGTCGGTGTCGACAACGTCTCCGCCAGCAACCATGACGACCGGGTCACCGGCAACGCCGAAGACAACCGCTTGTGGGGCGGCGGTGGCCACGACACCTTCAACGGTGCTGCCGGCACCGACTGGGTCAACACGAGCTGGTTCGAGCCCGCGCCCGGCGAGCCGTGGCGGCCGCCGCTGCTGTCGGAGCTGAGCGTGCAGGTCTCGGTCGACGGCCGCAGCGCCACACTCAAGCCGGCCTTCGGCCACGGCTTCGAGTACACGCTGACCGATGTCGAAGAGTTCGAGGTCTGGACCGGCCGTGACGCCGAGGGCAACAACCTGTACACCAACCACGCGTTCGGCGACTTCATCCGCCCGGCCGACATGGCCGAGCAGGCCGTTGCCAGCGGCGGCGACCTGCGCTGGAACGCCGCGCAGGCCCTGGGCAGCCCCGTCAGCCTGAGTTTCAGCTTTGTCGCCCAGGCGCCGGCCTCCGGTGTCGGCAAGGCCGGTTTCCGGGCCTTCACCGCCGCTGAGCAGCAAGTCGTGCGGAGTTTGCTGGCCGATACCGCAGCGCTGGCCGGCATCAGCTTCACCGAGGTGTCCGAGAGCGGCGGCGCGGTGGGCCAGCTGCGCTTCGGCGTCAGCCAGCAAGCCGGCACCAGGGGGGTGTCGTGGCAGCCCAATGCGCCGGGCGCGGGCGATTTGGCCGGCGACATCTGGATGGACGTCGAATCGATGCTCGGCCTGGCGCCCGGCAGCGAGGGCTACGCGGCACTGCTGCACGAGATCGGCCACGCGCTGGGCCTGCGCCATCCGCGCAATGCCGATGCCGGCGACGATTACGCGGTGCAGCTGCGCGAGGGGGACGATCGCA
>NZ_DATILJ010000018.1:0-40134 GCF_035476535.1 Aquabacterium sp. | reverse complement strand
CTCGCACGCCGCAGACCATCCTCAGGTGCAACAGGCTGTTCAGCGCTGACAAGCGGTTGCCGGGATTCATGGCATCGTATGCGCATGACGACACACCCCCACCGCCTGCGCGCCGCCTTCACCCGAACCCTGTGCAGCGCGCTCGTGCTGCTGAGCCAGGCGCTGCCGGCGCAGGCCGCGCCGGACGCCGCGGCGGCCAACTGCCCACCGGTGGCCCAGCCCCCCACAGCCGAGCAGATGCAAGCCGTGCAGCGCGACGCGCGCGACCATGGTTTTCTCTGGCGCATCAGCAAGGGCGGCCGCGCGTCCTACCTGTACGGCACGCTGCACGTCGGCAAGCTGGCCTGGTCGGTGCCCGGCCCGCGGGTGATGGAGGCCCTGACCAACAGCCAGACGCTGGCCCTGGAGCTCGACCTGCTGGACGAGAAGATCGTCGCGCAACTGTCGTCGTCGATGGCCGCCGGCAACGCCAAGCCGACCGCCATGCCGGCGGCCTGGCAGACGCGCATGCAGCGCCAGGTGGCCGCGGCCTGCCTGCCGGCGGAAACGCTGGCCAACCAGCACCCGGTGATGCAGGCCATCACGCTGACCGTGCTGGCCGCGCGCCGCGACGGGCTGGACCCGGCGTTTGCGCAGGAGTTCGTGCTCAGCGGTTTGGCCCATGCGGTGGACAAGCCGGTGGTCTCGCTGGAAACCCCGGCGCAACAGATGGCCGCGTTGCTGCCCTCCGACGCCGCCCGCGCCCGCACGATGGCCGAGCAGGCGCTGACCCAGCTGGAGCAAGGCCGCGCCCGCGCCACCTTGCTGCGCGTGGCGCAGGTCTGGGAGCGCGGCGACCTGGAGGATCTGACGCAGTACGAGCGCTGGTGCGAGTGCATCACCAGCGAGGACGACGCAGCCCAGCTGCGCAAGCTCAACGACGAGCGCAACGAGCCGCTGGCCGAGCGCATCGACGCCTTGCATGCCGGCGGCAAGACGGTGTTCGCCGCGGTCGGCTCGCTGCACATGACCGGGCCGCGCAGCCTGCCGCGGCTGATGGGCCAGCGCGGCTACAGCGTCGAGCGGGTGCGCTTCTAGCGCTGCCTTGCGCGCGGGGCTACCATCCCCGCACACCATTCCAACGAGGAGATGCACCATGGCCGACCCGACCGCCGCCTTCACCAAGCTCGTGCCCGGATTCGATTTCCTGCAGGGCCTGGTCAAGAACGCCGGCGCCGCGCTGCCCAGCGTCGGCCAATGGGTCGCCCCCACGCTGAACCCGGAAGAGCTGGAAAAGCGCATTGAAGAGTTGCGCACCGTGCAGTTCTGGCTGGAGCAGAACGCACGCATGCTGGGCGCGACGATCCAGGCGCTGGAGGTGCAGCGCATGACGCTGTCGACGCTGAAGACCATGAACCTGTCCTTCAGCGACCTGACCGAATCGCTGAAGATCCGCATGCCCGAGCCGGCCGAAGCACCCGCGCCGCAGGCCACGGCGTCCGAGCCCGCACCGGCACCCGCGCCGAAAGCCGCCGCGCCCGGCAAGGCAGGTGCTGCGGACAAGGCAGCCGAGGTGCCGACCGGCGTGGTCGACCCGATGCAGTGGTGGGGCGCGCTGACCAAGCAGTTCACCGAACTCGCCGCCAATGCGATGAAGGACACCGCCACCGATGCCGCGAAGAACCTCGCCGGCGCGATGGTCAAGCAGAGCTTCGACGCGGCCGGCGAGACCTTGAAGAAGGCCGCTTCGATGCCCGCCGCGGTGGCCAAGAGCGCGGCCTCGGCGGCGCAGAAGGCGGCCAGCGTGGCGCAGGCGGCTGCCAGTGGCGGCCTTGCGCCGTTGTCGCCCAACGGCGCGGCCGGCAAGTCCGGCGCCGCGCGCAAGGCGGCCGCCAAACGAACGCCGAGCCGCAAGTGAATGCCTTCATCGCCGCCCACGCCACGCATCCCGATGCGGGCATGGCGCTGGCCCTGGTGGCCGCGCAAGTCGACGGCCAGCGGGCCGCGCGCACGGGCGGCTTCACGCCGACGCTGGGCTTCGTCTACCTGACAGACCACTTCGCCGCACAGGCCGAGGCGCTGCTGCAGGACCTGCGCCGGCGCTGGCCCGGCGTCACCTGGGTTGGCTCGGTGGGGGTGGGCGTGATCGGCAGCGGTGCCGAATACATCGACATGCCGGCGCTGTCGCTGATGCTCACCGAGCTGCCGGCCTGGCAGTTCCAGGTCTTCAACGGCCGCCAGCCGATGGACAGTGCGCTCGCGCACAGCGCGCTGGTGCATGCCGATCCATCGACGCCGGACCTGGCCGAGTTGATCGCCGAGCTGAGCCAGCGCACGCAATCGGGTTATGCCTTCGGCGGCCTGTCCAGCGGCCGCGGCCGCGCGGTGCAGATCGCCGAGGGTGTGTTCGACGGCGGCTTGTCCGGCGTGGCCTTCGGGGCCGACGTGGCGATGCTGTCGCGCGTCACCCAGGGCTGCCAGCCGGTGGGTCCGGCGCGGCAGGTCACCGCCACCGACCGCAACGTGGTGCTGGCGCTCGACGGCCAGCCGGCGCTGCCGCTGCTGCTGACCGACCTGGGCCAGACGCTGGACCGCCCCGAGCCGGCGCTGCGTGCGATGCGCGACACCCTCGTCGGCCTGACCGCCGGTGGCACCGCGGTGCTGTCGCAGGGCGGCCAGTTCGGCATCGACACCCGCGTGCGCCACCTGATCGGCATCGACCCCGGGCGCGAGGCGCTGGCCATTGCCGACACCGTGCAGCCCGGCGACCAGCTGGCCTTCTGCCGCCGCGACAAGGAAGCCGCACGGCGCGACCTGGTGCGCATCTGCAGCGAGATCCGCGACGAGGTCGAGGCTGATGCGCCGGTGCCCGCGCTGCACGGCACCGCGGGCGAGCCGCCGGCCTCGCGCATCGCCGGTGCCATCTATGTCTCCTGCAACGGCCGCGGCGGGCCGCATTTCGGCGGTGCGTCGGCCGAGGCTTTGATCGTGCAGCATGCCTTGGGCGATGTGCCGCTGGTCGGCTTCTTCGCCGGCGGCGAGATCGCCCACCGCCATCTGTATGGCTACACCGGCGTGTTGACGGTCTTTGTGCGGACCTGACTTTTCTTCGGCTTGAACCCGAGGAAGTTTCGCCACGCCTGGCGCCGGGGGAGTCCGCACGCTGCACTAGACTCGGCGCGCAGCTTTCCCAGGCCTCCCGCGCATGAACGCCCCTCGTGACACCCCGGCCCCTGCCGCCGACCGCAGCACCCGCCAGGCGCAGGTGGTCGCGGCCTTGCGGCCCCTGCTGCCGGCGCATGCGCTGCTGTTCCACCGCGAGGACACCACGCCGTATGAATGCGACGGCCTGACGGCCTACCGCGAAACCCCGCTGGTCGTCGCACTGCCAGAGGATGAGGCGCAAGTCGCCGCCGTGCTGCGCGCCTGCCACGCGTTGAACGTGCCGGTGGTCGCACGCGGCGCCGGCACCGGGCTGTCGGGCGGCGCGATGCCGCATGCGCTGGGTGTAACGCTGTCGCTGGCCAAGTTCAACCGCATCGTCAAGCTCGATGCATTGGCCCGCACGGCCACCGTGCAATGTGGCGTGCGCAACCTGGCGATCAGCGAAGCCGCGGCGCCGCTGGGCCTGTACTACGCGCCCGACCCGTCGAGCCAGATCGCGTGCACCATCGGCGGCAACGTGGCCGAAAACTCCGGCGGCGTGCATTGCCTGAAGTACGGCCTGACCTTGCACAACGTGCTGCGCGTGCGCGGCTTCACGATAGCGGGCGAGCCGATCGAGTTCGGCAGCGAGGCGCTGGACGCGCCGGGGCTGGACCTGCTGTCCATCGTCGTCGGCAGCGAAGGCATGCTGGCGGTGACGACAGAAGTAACGGTCAAGCTGGTGCCCAAGCCGCAGCTCGCACGCTGCATCCTGGCCAGCTTCGACGACATCCGCCAAGCGGGCGACGCGGTGGCCGCGATCATCGCCGCCGGCATCATCCCGGCCGGGCTGGAGATGATGGACAAGCCGATGACCGCCGCGGTCGAAGACTTCGTGCAGGCCGGCTACGACCTGGACGCCGCGGCGATCCTGCTGTGTGAAAGCGACGGCACGCCCGACGAAGTGGCCGAGGAGATCGAGCGCATGCTGGCGGTGCTGTCCGGCTGCGGCGCCACCAAGCTCGCGGTGAGCGAGAACGAAGCGCAGCGGCTGAAGTTCTGGAGCGGCCGCAAGAACGCCTTCCCGGCCTCCGGCCGCATCAGCCCTGACTACATGTGCATGGACTCGACCATCCCGCGCAAGCGCCTGGCCGACATCCTGCTGGCCATCCAGCAGATGGAGCAGACCTACGGCTTGCGCTGCTGCAACGTCTTCCACGCCGGCGACGGCAACCTGCACCCGCTGATCCTGTTCGATGCCAACGACGCCGACCAGCTGCACCGCGCCGAACTCTTCGGCGCCGACATCCTGGAAACCAGCGTCGCGATGGGCGGCACCGTCACCGGCGAGCATGGCGTCGGTGTCGAGAAGCTCGGCTCGATGTGCGTGCAGTTCAGCCCCGAGGAACGCACGCAGATGCTGGCCGTGAAAGCCGCCTTCGACCCCAGCGGCTTGCTGAACCCCGGCAAGGTGATCCCGACGCTGAACCGCTGCGCGGAGTACGGCAAGATGCATGTAACAAAGGGGCTGCTGCCCTTCCCGCACCTGGAGCGGTTCTAGGATGAAACCCCCACGCTCACTGCGTTCGCTGCCCCCCGCGGGGGCGCTCAGTACCTTCGGAACGGCCGGGCGGTTCTGAGGTGAGCGACCCGAACTTGCAGACCCTGATCGAGCGCGTGCAGGCCGCGCGCGCAAGCCGGTCGCCGCTGGACATCCGCGGCGGCAACACCAAGGCCTTCTATGGCGAGACGCCGCGCGGCGAAGCGCTGGACATGAGGCCACTGACCGGCATCAGCAACTACGAACCGAGTGAGCTGGTGGTCACGGTGCGCGCCGGCACGCCGCTGGCCGAACTGGAAGCGGCGCTGGCCGAGAAGGGCCAGTGCCTGCCCTTTGAGCCGCCGCGCTTCGGCGATGTCGGCGCCAACGCCGGCGGAAACGGCGGCACCGTCGGCGGCATGGTCGCCGCCGGCCTGGCCGGGCCCGCGCGGGCCACGGTAGGCGGCGTGCGCGACTACGTGCTGGGCGCGACGCTGCTGAACGGCAAGGCCGAAGTCCTGAGCTTCGGCGGCCAGGTGATGAAGAACGTGGCCGGCTACGACGTCTCGCGGCTGCTGGTCGGCTCGATGGGCGTGCTCGGCGTGATCCTCGAGGTCTCGCTGAAGGTGCTGCCGGTGGCGCCGGCCAGCACCACGCTGCGCTTCGAGATGGACGAAGCCCAGGCCCTGCGCCAGCTCAACCAGTGGGGCGGCCAGCCGCTGCCGCTGTCGGCCAGCGCCTGGTGGAACGGCATGCTGGTGCTGCGCCTGGCCGGCGCCTCGGCGGCCGTGCAGGCGGCGCTGCGCAAGCTCGGCGGCGAAACCGTCGAACCGGCGCTGGCCGGCAGCTTCTGGCGCGGCCTGCGCGACCACCACGATGAGTTCTTCGATGCCGCGGCCCAGGCGGTGGCAGCCGGCGCCACGCTGTGGCGGCTGTCGGTGCCGCAGACGGCGCCGCCGCTGAACACGCCCGGCGAGCGCCTGGTCGAATGGGGCGGCGCGCAGCGCTGGGCCGTCACCACCGCACCGGCCGCGCTGATGCGCGAGGCGGCCGCCCGCGTCGGTGGCCATGCGCTGGTGTTCCGCGGCGACAAGGCCGGCGGTGTGTTCGCGCCGCTGCCCGGCGCGCAGGCGCGGGTGCACCAGCAGATGAAGCTGGCCTTCGACCCGGACCGCGTGTTCAACCCCGGCCGGCTCTACCGCGACCTGTGATGCCGGAACCGGTCAACCCGAGAGCGCCGATGCACGACACCCGCCTCCAGCAGATCCACCACTGCCGCATCGTCGACGAGCGCCTGGCCACCTCGGGCCAGCCGAGCGAAGACCAGCTGGCCGCGATCGCGCGGGCCGGTTACCAGGTGATCATCAACCTGGCCTTGCACGACGACCCGCGCTATTCGTTGCCCGACGAAGCCGGCAGCGTCGCCGCGCTGGGCCTGCCCTATGTGCACATCCCGGTGCAGTTCAAGGCGCCGACCCGCGACGACCTGCTGCGCTTCTGCGACGCCATGGACGCTTACATCGCGCGCAAGACCTGGGTGCACTGCGCGGCGAACTACCGCGTCACCGCTTTCGTCGGCCTGTACCGCGTGCTGCGCCAGGGCTGGGCCAAGGACGACGCCTTTGCGCTGATGCACGAGGTCTGGCAGCCCGATGCCACCTGGCAGGCCTTCATCGACGAGCAGTTGCTGGGTGCCTACTACGCACGCCGCGCAGCGACCTACGAGCGCATGTATCAGAAGCCGGAACGCCAGGCCGAGCTGCGGCTCATGGAAGCGGCGATGCCGACGCTGTTCGAAAGCCGGCGCGTGCTGGAGATCGCCTGCGGCACCGGCTGGTGGACGCCCTTCGGCGCCGCGCGCGCGCAGCGCTGGCTGGCCACCGACCTGAACCCCGAGACCATGGACGTGGCCCGCACCAAGCCGATGCCGACCTGCGTCGAATTCCGCAGCGTCGATGCCTACACGCTGGCCGAACTGGGCGACGAGACCTTCGACGCCGCCTTCGCCGGCTTCTGGTGGTCGCACGTGCCGCTGGCGCGCCTGGCCGGCTGGCTGGCCACGCTGCATGCGCGGCTGGTGCCCGGCGCGCGGGTGGTGATGCTGGACAACCGCTTCGTCGCCGGCAGCAGCACGCCGATTTCCCGCACCGACGACGAGGGCAACAGCTACCAGCAGCGCCCGCTCGACGACGGCAGCACGCACGAGGTGCTGAAGAACTTCCCGAGCGCCGAGCAGGCGCGCACGATGCTGCGGCCCTACACCGACGATCTGCAATGGATCGAGCACCCGCATTACTGGGTGCTCAGCTATCGCTTCGGCGGTGCTCAGCCAGCGCCTGGCCGGCTGACGGCCCACACCCCACCCTGATGCAAACCGCCCTCGCCCCGCAATTCAAAGGCACGCCTGACGGCGAAGCCGCCGAAGCCATCCTGCGCAAGTGCGTGCACTGCGGCTTCTGCACCGCCACCTGCCCGACCTACCAGCTGCTGGGCGACGAGCTCGACGGCCCGCGCGGCCGCATCTACCTGATGAAGCAGGTGCTCGAGGGCGCCGCGCCGACGCGCGCGACGCAAGCCCACCTGGACCGCTGCCTGAGCTGCCGCAACTGCGAAACCACCTGCCCGTCCGGCGTGCAGTACGGCCAGCTGCTGGACATCGGCCGGCGCATCGTCGACGACCAGGTTGAGCGCCCGCTGGCCGAGCGCAGCGTGCGCTGGCTGCTGAAGGAAGGCCTGCCCTCGCCCTTGTTCGCGCCCGCGATGGCCCTGGGGCGCCTGATGCGGCCGCTGCTGCCCGCGGCGCTGAAGGACAAGGTGCCCGGCGCCGCACCGGCGCGCGCGCAGCACTGGCCGACCACCGAACACTCGCGCAAGGTGTTGATGCTGATGGGCTGCGTGCAGCCGGCGATGCTGCCGAACATCAATGCCGCCACCGCGCGCGTGCTCGACGCCGCCGGCATCCAGACGCTGGTGGCCGAAGAGGCCGGCTGCTGCGGCGCGATCCGCACGCACCTGAACGACCACGACGGCGGCCTGGCCGACATGCGCCGCAACATCGACGCCTGGTGGCCGCAGGTGGCGCAGGGCCGCGTCGAGGCCATCGTGATGAACGCCTCGGGCTGCGGCGTCATGGTCAAGGACTATGGCCACGCGCTGGCCGCCGACAGCGCGTATGCCGACAAGGCCCGGCGCATCAGCGCATTGACGAAGGACCTGTCCGAGCTGCTGCCGGACCTGGTGCCCAAGCTCAGGCCGAAACTGCGGAGCACCCGACTGGCCCAGCTGGCCTTTCATCCGCCCTGCACGCTGCAGCACGGCCAGCAATTGCGCGGCGGCGTCGAAGCCGGCCTGCGCGAGCTGGGCTTCGACGTCTCGCTGGCCGCCAGCGAAAGCCACCTGTGCTGCGGCTCGGCCGGCACCTACTCGGTGTTGCAGCCCGAGTTATCGCACCAATTGCGCGATAGGAAACTCGGCCACCTGGCCCCCCTGCAAGCCGAAGCCATCGTCTCGGCCAACATCGGCTGCATCCAGCACCTGCAATCCGGCACCGGCACGCGGGTGGCGCACTGGGTCGAGTTGCTGGACGAAGCGCTGAGCGGCTGAAGTCCTCAGCCTCCTTCGCCCGCCTGGGCATCGGCCAGGCCATCGAACACTTCGGCCATCGGCACGTGGCATTCGATGCAGGCCAGGTACAAGCCGTCCGTGCCGGTCTGGTCATGCAGCTCGAACAGCGCCCGCTCGTTGCGCCGGTAGACCTCGACCCGTCGCGTGTCCGGATCGACCAGCACGTATTCCTGCAGGCTCGCCAACTCCCGGTAGGCAGCGAACTTCAAGCCGCGGTCAAAGGACTGCGTGCTGTCGGACAGCACCTCGATCACCAGTTTGGGATGGTGAAAGATCATGTCGGTCTTCAGATCCCGTTCGTCGCAGGTGACGAAGACATCGGGGTAGAAGACCACATTGTCAGCCACCTGGACCTTCATGCCTTCGACAAAGGCGCGGCAAGGCCCGCCCTTCAGGTGCAGCTTCAAGGCGGCAAACAGGTTGCCCTCCACCAATCCATGCACACGCCGCGCGCCCACCATCGCGAAGATCTCGCCGCGGTAGTACTCATGCCGGTCCTGCTGGTCGTTCTCCCAGGCCAGGTACTCGGTGATGCTCGGTAAGCGGGCAGGTACAGCCATCGCGGCACTCCAACGGCAGTTCGTTCACCAATCAGTGTAGGCCCTGCGCTGCGCCGACCCGGGCGGCGCACGCAAGCGCCGTTGCTGGCTCAAGCAGGCCTGGACCCCCCGCGAAACGGGGGATCTGTGTGCATTTGTTCGCTTGGCCTGTCGCTCGCCCGGCGGCCCTGGCGTCTGTTCCATCACGAGCAGTCCAACCAGGTAGCCCACCATGTCGCAGCTTCACACCCCCGCCTCCTCCGCCCAGCCGGTCCGCCATGCCGCCTACGTCGCGCCGCGTGCCAGCGACCGGATCTTCGGCACGCTGGTCGCCGAACATGGCGAGCGGCTGTACCGCTTCATCCTGCGCCGCATCGGCGACGCCACCGAGGCCGAAGAGCTGGCGCAGCAAGCCTTCGTCGAGGCAGCGCTGGGCTACGACGACTTCCGCGGCGAAGCGCAGCTGTCCACCTGGGTCTACGGCATTGCGCTGAACCTGGTGCGCAACCACCTGTCGCGCGCGCCGAGCCGGCGCTACCAGTTCGAGGACGAGGACGCGCTCAGCGAACTGCCCGGCCACGGGCCGGACCCCGAGCGCCAGCTCACGCTGAACCAGCAGATGGACTTGCTGCAGCGCGAGTTGGCCGAGCTGATGCCCGAGATGCGCGAGGTGCTGATGCTGGTGTCGCTGGACGAGATGTCCTACGAAGACGCCGCCGCGCGGCTGGCGGTACCGGTGGGCACCGTGCGCAGCCGGGTCTCGCGCGCCCGCTCACGGCTGCGCGAGCGCTTCACCGCCGCCGGCGCCAGCTGGACCCACTGATGGCGCCATTGCAGCGTGCGCCAAGCCAGCCGCTCAGGCGGTGAAGTAGCGCAGCTTGTAGTAGGTGCCGAGAAAGTCCTGGTAGTGCGAGTCGCGAAAGTAGCTGCGGAACCAGTCCGAGAAATTCGCAAACGAGTTGAAGGTGAACTCGCCGTAGTTGGGATCGAAGTACTTGACGACCGGATTGCCGCCGGCATGGATCCGGACGGCCATGATGTGGCCCTTGTAGCCCAGCCATCGGTTCTGCTCGGCCACGGTGATCAACGCGATCAGCGGGTTGCCGACAGTCCTGGCCGTTACCCGCCGGCGCAGGTCGCCCAGCAGATGGTCGAGATTGAACTTGGCGGTGCCTCGCTGCGTCGCGCCACCCATGTCGAAGGTCTGGTGCTGGCGCACGCGCTGGGTCTCCATCCACGCCCGGGTGGCTTCTCCCTGGGCCTCGCCGCCGCCGGCGGTGCCGAAAGTCTGGGCGAGCAAGGCCAGCTTCGCCAGATCGAGCTGGCTGCGGTGGCCCGTTCCGCCGCCGGCCAGCCAGTTCACCAGCGTGGTGTTGTTGCCGACCTCGAGCGCCACCCACTTGGCGGCCAGGATCTCGCAGATGCCATTCTTCGTTGTTTCCGCCGTGGCGATCAGGCTGCGCACCGGGTCCTTGCATTGTGAGAAATGCCAGGTGCATTGGCCGTGGTAGGTGGTCGCCGAGGCGCGGATGGGGCTGATGCTCATCACGACCCGGTTGACCAGAAAATCGACAAAGTTGTCCATCGCGTTCGTTCTCTTGGGTTGGCGATCGGGAACCGCCACTCACGACGGGCGACATCCGAAGCCTGGCGGCTTCCGGCGGGCTGACGATGCATTCTGCAGCAGCATGCCTGCCGTGGGCCTGGCGGCGATCCGAACGCCGCACTAGAACATCAGCCCGCCCAGGCTGGGTGGCAGCGCCCCCGGCGCGCGCCCGTAGGCCCGCTCCACCACCAGCCAGGCCGCGCGCACCGCTTCGGTCTCGATGCCCTTGGCAACCACCCGCTGCTGCAAGTAGGCGCGCACGGCGTCCAGCGCATGCCCGGGCGGCAGCTGCGGCGGCCGCAACCGGTCGGCGGCGACCAGCGCATCGGCGGCGGCCGGATCTCGTTGCGCCACCAGCGTGCAAGCCAGGTCCAGCTGGGCCGCCCAGACCGGCATCACCTGCCTGTCGGTCCAGCCCGCCAGTTGTTCGGTGCGGCGAACCAGGCGCTCCTTGCTGGCCGCCAGGTTGCCCTGCAGGCGCAGCAACTGCCCTTCCAGCTGCTCGACACGGCCACGCAACGGCGGGTTCTGTTCCAGGCGCATGCCGCTGTCGCCGCGCAAGCGCTCCAGCGCCGCGCTGGCCAGCCAGCGGTCGCCCTGGATCAGCGCCACGCGCACCAGCGCGATCCAGGCCTCGCTGCGGCGCACGCCGGCCAGCACCGGTTCCCGGTCGATGGCCTCCAGCAGCTCACGCGCCCGCGCCAGCAGCGCGGCCGGCGCGCCGTCATGGGCCTGGGCCTGGGCCAGCAGCCGCGCCGCTGCCACCGGCAGGCGCACGAAGCCGGCGTTGACGCCGGCCGCATCCAGCCGCTGCTCGACCTCCCGGTACTGCGCCAGCGCGCGTTCGGCCTGTCCGATGTCGGCAAAGTAGCGGCCGAGTTCAGTGCTGACCATCAGGCTCATGTCGTTGCCGCGCCCGAGCAAGGCGTCCATGTCGGCCAGCAGCGCGCGGGCCTGGGCTTCGAACCCGTCGTAGCGGCCCAGGCGCAGGCGCGCGTTCAGCAGGTTGCGGCGCAGCACCAGCACGAAACGCGCGTAGGGCTTGGGCACCGTGCTCCAGCTGGCTTCGGTCTGCGCCAGCATCCCCTCGGCATCGCCGAGCCGGCCCTGGGCCAGGCGCAGCACGGAGACATAGTTGACGAAGAACACCGATCGAAAGTCGCTGGGCGGGTAGTGCGCCTGCACGATGCGCCAGGCCTCGTCCAGGCTGCGCTGCGCATCGTCGAAGCGGCCCAGCTGGGCATAGGACACCGACAGCATGTACAGCGCGCTCGCGTGGTCGTTCCAGCCGGCCGCCTCGTTGGCCCTCAGGCGCGGCAGCAGGGGCTCCAGCAGATCGACCACGCGGTGGGGCACGCTGGTCGCGGCGAAGGCGCGGGCCAGATCGAAGCGGGCCTGCACCGTGTTGTCGTCGTCGGGGCCGTGGCTGCGCGTGGCCAGCGCCAGGCGTTGTTCGGCCAGCGGGATCGCGATGTCGAAGCGGTTCAGCGCGTGGTAGGTGCTGCCCAGCACCTGCTGCAGGCGCAGCAGCGTGTGGGGCTCGTCGGCAAACTTGGTGGCCAGTTCCTGGCGGCTGGTTTCCAGCAGCGACAGCACGGTGGGCATCTGGCCGCCATGCCGGTCGGGGCTGGCCGAGGTCAGCAACTCGCTGAGGTAGTGCGTGACCTGGTCCGACTGCCGCGCCGCCGCCTCGGCGCGCCGCCATTGCCAGGTGCTGACCGCCAGGCCGCCCAGCAGCGCCAGCGTGACACCGCCCACCGTCGACGCCAGCAGCACATTGCGGCGCAGCCAGAGCTGCACGCGGTGTCGCCAGTCGTCGCGGCGCACGCTCACCGGACGGTGGCTGAGCCAGCGTTCGAGGTCCAGGATCAGCGCGCGCACGCTGCCGTAGCGCTCTTCGGGCTTCTTGCGCAGCGCCTTGGCGACCACCGCCTCGAGGTCGCCGCGCACCTTGGCGAAGTCGGTCGGCGGCTCGATCGGCACTGCGGTGGATCCCCCGGCAACGGCGCCGGCCGGCGTGTCGGCGGCCGGGCGCGTGCCGCCGCGGGTTGGCGAGCGCGCTTGCGGGCGAATTTGTGGGCGGGTTTGTGGGCGGGTCGGCGGGCGGGTTTGCGTCAGCCGCCGCGCCTCCTTGTGCACCACCGCATGCTCGAGCGCCGTGCGCTCGGTGTCGCGCGGCGCAAACGGCAGCTCGCCGGACAGCAGTTCGAACAGCATCACGCTGAGCGAAAACACGTCGGCGGCGATGCCGATCGGCTCGCCCTTGAGCTGCTCCGGCGCGGCATAGGCCGGCGTCATCATGCGGCCGAGCTGGCGCGTGAGCTGCTGGTCGCCGGCCTGGCCCTCGGCGTCCAGCACGCCGGCGATGCCGAAGTCCAGCAGCTTGGGCTCGCCGGCCGGCGTCACCAGCACGTTGCTGGGCTTCAGGTCGCGGTGCACGATGAGCTGGGCATGCGCATGCTCCACGCCCTCGGCGATACGGATCATCAGCCGCACGCGGTCGGCCACCGTCGGGCAATGCGCGTGCACATGCTCGGCCAGCGTGCGGCCGTCGACATGCTCCAGCACCAGGAAGGCGCGGCCGTTGTCGATGCCGGCATCCAGCAGCCGGGCGATGGCCGGGTGGTTCAGCCGTGCCAGCAGCGCACGCTCGCGCGCAAAGCGAGCGGCCAGGCTGGTGGCCCGCACATCGCCGCGCAACAGCTTGATCGCCGCCTGCGCTTCATACAGCCCGTCGGCCCGCCGCGCCAGCCAGACTTGGCCCATGCCGCCTTCGCCGATCTTGTGCAGCAGCTGCCACGAGCCGCAGCGCTGCAGCGACATCGTCACCGTGTCGCGGGCCGTCACCGGCGCAGCAGAGGCCGTTGACCCGTCCAGGGCCTGGCCCAGCAGCTGTCCGAACTGCTCGACCAGCGGCAAGGCCAGCGATGCGGTGCGCTGGCCCTCAGCGTCGTCCTCCTCATCGGCCTGCGCCAGCATCGGTTCCAACTGCGCCGCCAACTCGGCATCCTTCGCGCGCCAGGCGGCCAGCCAGGCCGCACGTTCGGCCGGGGCCAGTGCCAGCGCTTCGTCGAGCAGGGCCGAGAGTTGCTGCCAGCGAATGCGGTCCATCGGAATCAGCAGGCCCAGCCGGGTGTCAATAGGAGGTATCCGGTGCGTCGCCGAGCAAGGCCTGCAGCAGCCCGCGCGCCTTGATCAGGTCGCGGTTGATGGTGCGGGTGGAAACGCCGCGCAACTCGGCCAGCTCGGCAATCGACAGGCCGGCGAAGGCCTGCATCTCGATCAGCTCGTACAGCGGCACGTCGATCTCGCGCATGCGCGCCAGCGCGCGGTCCAGCGCCAGCATGTCGGTGGCCGAGGACAGCGCGGCCGGCTCGGCTTCGGCATGCGACAGCGTCACCATCACCGCATCGCCGCCGCGCTTGTCGCGCCCCTGCGAGCGCAGGAAATCGATCACCACCGAGCGCAGCACCTGGCCGACATAGGCAAAGAACTGGCCGCGTGAACTGCCCTGCAGCCCTTCCTGCTCGGCCATGCGCAGGAAGCCTTCATGCACCAGCGCGGTGGTATTGAGGCCCGAAACGCCGCCGGCCTGCGCCAGCCGGGCGCGGGCGACACGCTTGATGTCGGGGTACAGCCGCGCGTAGAGCTCCTGCAGGGCCGGGGCCTCGCCACCGGAAGAACGAATCAACAACTCGGTGATCGAGGACATGGCATCTGGGCTGCAGCGTTGCGGCGATTGTGCCGCCGCATCCCTAGGGTGTGGGGGGCTGTGCAAGAAGTGGTCGGGTGTTGGTGATCGGTTGGTAAGCCGCAGGGGCCGCCGTCCTACCGTCGCGACATCCACTTGCAACCCTTGGGAGCACCCGATGCCTGCCTGCCGCCGTTCTACCGCCTGTCATTCCGCTCGTCGTTCCGCTGGTTCGCGGGCCGGGGTGGCCGCTGCCAGCGCGCTGACCCTCGCACTGGCCGCTGCGCTGCCGGCACAGGCTGCGCCGCCGGTGTTCTGGGAGCCGACGCCCTACCTGTCCACCGCCGACATCCCGGTGGGCTTCTATGCCGGCGGCAGCCCGGGATTCCTGGACACGCTGGAAGACGGCACGCTGGACGGCCAGATCACGGCCAACAACGGCGTGGTGATCGGCCCGGGGCAGTTCGATGGCGCCCGCGACTCGGTCGATGCCGACGACGGTGCGATCGACGGCCTGGGCACCGCCGGCCGCAGCTTCTTCGTCAATCCCGGCTTCGTCGGCGTCACCTTCACGTTCACCGGCGCGTCATTGCCGACGGCCTTCGGCCTGGTGTGGACCGATGGTTTCGGCGACGTTGTCTTCTCGGCCACCGACGGCAACGGCGTGTCGCTGGGCTCGATCACACGCAACGGCTTCAGCGACGGGTCCATCAGCGGCACCACGGCCGAAGACCGCTTCTTCGGTGTGCAGTTCGACGGCGGCATCCGCTCGATCACGATCACCGGCCAGAGCGGCGGCCTCGAGCTCGACCACATCCAGTACGGCGTGATGCCCAGCGTGCCCGAGCCCTCGGGCTGGGTGCTGTTGCTGGCCGGCATCGCCGCGCTGCGGCTATGGGGCAGGCGCCAGCCCGGCTGAACCGGCACCGGCCTCGCGGGCCAGCGCCTCGGTCTGGTCGGAGGGCGTGACGCGCAGCGCCTGCGCCAGCAAGTCGCGCAGGCGCTGGTAACTCCGCAAGGCCTCGGCCCGTTCACCCTGCTGCAGCTGGGCGCGCATCAGCCCGCGGTGCAGCGACTCGGCCAGGGGGTCGTGGGCCAGCGCGGCTTCATATAGTCGCGCGGCGGCAGCCCACTGGCCGCTCGCCTGCAGCGGCTCGGCAGACGCGGCGACGCAGCCGGTGTGCTGCAGCGCCAGCCGTTCACGCGCGGTGTGCATCAGCCCGCTCATCACTTCGCCGCCGAGCAGCGGCGCGGTGTACAGCGCCAGCGCCTGCTCGGCGGCGGCCGCCGTGCCGCGCCGGCACAGGGTGTCGAAGGCAGCCACGTCGACCCACACCAGCGCACGGTCGAGCGACACCGCGTTGTCGACCACACGCACCGCGTCGGGCACATCGATCAGCTTGCGCAGCCGCGACACCGCCATCTCGAACGAGGCCTTGGGCGCATCGGCCTCCAGCGAAGGCCAGAGCTGGTCGATCACCGCGTCCACCGGCAGCGGACTACCGCCATGCGCCGCCAGCAGGCGCAGCAGCTCCAGCGGCTTGCGCGGCGCCTTGGCCGACAGGCTGGCCAGCGGCAGGCCGTCGCGCAACAGGCGCAGCGGGCCGAAGGCAAACACATGCAGGCGCCAGGGCCAGGCCTCGCGGGTGGGATCCGGCGGCACCAGGCGCCGGTCGCGCACCGTGGCGGCCAGGAACTCGGGCTCGATGCCGGCATCCAGGCCAACCTCGACCAGCCGAGCCGCCCAGGCCGGCAGCGGCAGCAACAGGCGCGTGAAGCGCAGCGCGGCGCAGTGGTGCAGCGCCGCGCAGGTGATCGCCACGGCATCGGGCGCCGCTTCGTCGAGTGCTCGCACGGCGTGCAGCGTTTCGATGATCGCTTCGGCCACCTCGCCCTGCAGGCCGTTCTGATGGCGCCGCGCCGATGCCATCACCGCCAAGGCCTCGCCTGGCCGGCGCAAGGCTGCCAGGCAATAGGCGCGCAGGCACTCGTAGGCACCCTGGTCGCGCCGGGGCACCTCGACATCGGCGCACAGCGCCAGCAGCAACTGCACACGCTCCAGCGCGGCACCGTACTCACCGCGTCGCGCCAGGTACAGCCCCTGGGCGCGCAAGCCCTGCGGCAGCCGACCGGCGCGCACCGCGGGGCGCAGCCCGTCCAGTTCGCGGAACAGCCGCTCGGCCTGCGCCAGGTCGTCGGCTTTCAGCGCCGCATGCATCTCGATGCAGGCCAGCTCGAAGCGCACAAACTGCAGGCCGTGGCGGGCGATCAAGGCCTGCAGTTCGGCCAGCGCCTGTCCGGCCAGGCTGGGCCGGCTGAAGTACTCATGGTTCAGCAGCGCCACCAGCCACCAGCGGGCGTGCCAGATCGGGCTGACACCACCGCCGCGCAGATGATCCTGCGCGAAGGCGATGGTCTGTTCCATCTTCGGCATCGCGTGCTGCTGCACGTGGTAGTCCAGCAGCAGCTTGAACATCAGCATGCCTTCGTCGGGCGGCACCTCGTGCAACTCACGCAGCGCCTGGACGACGCGCTGCGCGGCGGCCTCGGTGCCGGCATCGAAGCTGAAGCTGCCATCCAGCGTCGGCAGCGTGATGCGCGCGGCATCGAGCCGCAACTGGTCCAGCGGCCTGCTCACCGGCGCGGCCTCGGCGCCGGCCAGCAGGAAGCGTGCGGTCCACAGCCCGAGGCCGCGGAAATCGGCGTACTCCATCGCCATGGCCAGCAGCATGCCGGCCGCGCACTGCGCACAGCCGGCCTGGTCGTCGGCAGCTTCGGCCAGGCGATAGGCCTGCTCGAAGTGGCGCCGAGCCGTCGGGTCATCGACGGTCAGGCTGGCAAAGCCGGCCGCCAGCAGATCGGACGCGGCGGAGGGACCGAGCAAGTGCGACATGCGGCGATGCTAGCCGGCAGGGCGGCCGGCAGCTCAGACCGGCGCTTCCTGTACCAGGCTGGCGGCCGCAGGCAGGGGTGCATTCAGCAGCGCCTCAATGTTCAACACGCCGGTGCCGAAGGCGCCGGACTGCCAGCCTGCCGGCACCCGCGCCGTGCTGCGCAGCAGCAGCGTGAACGCGGCCACCCGCTGCCAGGGCTGGGCATAGGCCTGCGCGATATCGGTGCGCCGGTGCGTCAGCCACAGCGCCGCGGCGCCGCTGGTCATCGCCGTGGCATACGAGGTGCCGTCGCCACCGCCGCCGTAGCCGAACTGGTTGCCGGCCGTGGTGCTGGCACGCCGCAGGTCGGCCGCTGGGCCGCTCATGTCGACCTCCGGCCCGAAGCTGCTGCCCGACCACGGCACATCCTTGTGCGTGATGCCGCCCACCGCGACGGTGCGCGCCAGCCGCGCCGGCGCGACCACCGAGTTCACCTGGTTGCCCGCGGCGCAGACCATGATCACGCCGGCGTCGTAGGCCTGGTTGATGGCCCGCTTCATCGGCTTCACCACCGCCGCGGCAAACACGCCCAGGCTGACATTGATGACCTTGGCGCCGGCGGTGTTCACCGCATGGTCCACCGCTTCGGCGAACTGCCGCTGCGCATGGTTGATCAAGACCACGTCGGTGATGCGCATCGGCACCAGCGGCACCTTGGGCGCGATGCCGAAGTAGGCGCCACCCGGCGCCGCCGGCGCATGGCCGCAGATCGTCGCGGCGATGCGGGTGCCATGGCCGCCGTTGACGCCGCTCAGCGTGTCCAGCCCGCCGCCGGGTTCGTCGACGAACATCGAGCCCTCGCCGGGCGGCAGCGGCGGCATGAAGGTGCGCGCTAGCGCCACATTGAGCCAGCTGGCCGCGGGAAAGCCGAACACCGGGTGCGGCGTGTAGCCGGTATCGATGTGGCCGACCACGGTGTCGCCCCAGGCGATGTCGTCCGGCCCGCCCAGCAGCTGCCAGGCGGCGGGCGCACGCACCAGGTCGAGGTGCCAATCGACGCCGGCGACGGGGGCCGGCACGGCCTTCTTCAGCGCCGGCAGCTGCTGCGTATCGCGGCCGGCCAGCAGGGCCACCGTTTCTTCGTCGGTGATCTGGCGGATCTCGGCCACGCCCAGCACCTTCAGCAGCGGGCCGGCGCCGATGTTCGGGTACTCGATCTCGAGCGCCCGCACCAGCGGCGCGCGGATCACCGCCTGCAGCGGGCTGTAGGCCCACAGCCGCACGTCCAGGCCGGGTAGGTACTTGCGCAGCTTCTTCTCTAGCTCGTTGAGTGGGCGGCCATCGGTCTTCAGGGCATAGTTGTTCATGATGTCTCCTGCTTGTGCACGGCTTGTAGCACCAAGGACCGGCCGGCAAATCCCCCGCGTGACGGACGTTACGCCGCCGGCGGCCGCCGCTCAGGCCGGCGCCGCGCCGGTGAAATGGCCGCCGGGATCGTAGGGCCAGTGCAGGCGCTGCTGGACATAGAACGCACGGCAAGCGGCGGGTTGAGGCAGGTGCTGCAGCGCGCCGTGGCGGAAGGCGGCGAAATGATCGCCGGGCTTCACGCCGGGGTTCAGGGCCGACTGGAAGTCATCCTGGCAACCATGCTGCAGACGCGACACCAGTTGCTGGTTCAGCGAACGCACCAGCAAGGTGGCCTCGGCGCTCCAGGCGCCCCGCGACGCACCGTTGGCGGCCGAGATGAAGACTTTCTGCCAACCCGCACCAGCCTGTCGCCAGACGCTCATCAGGTCGTAATCGGAGACCAGGATGTCGCCGTGCTGATTGACCACCAGCCCCGAGCTGCCGGTCTTCTCCTTCACCGCCATCAGCTTGGGCGGGAAGATGCCATGGTGGGCCCGTGCCGTGACCTTGGGGCAACGCAGCACCAGCAACATGCCGGCCAGCGAGAACTTGCGCAACGTGGTGATGTCGCGCGCATCGATGCCGGTGCTGCGCGAGCCGGCGATGTCGGCTTCGGCCACGCCGAGCCGGCGCCACTCCTGCTCGCGCTGCGCTTCGATCGATTCCTGGATGCTGGCGGTCAAGCTGGCCATGGGGGTCCTCGGACGTGAGGCGCCATCGTAGCCAGTGGCCACGCGGCCAGCCAGCCCGTTCGTCCGCAACCCGAGGGACGCCGCGCTGCCACGTAGGTGGGCCGAGCGCCCCGGCATGACGTGGGCCGCAGCGGCGTCGCTGCGCTTCCGGCCTACGATGCGAACCAACGCAGCCATGACGGCAGCAGGAGAGACGCCGATGGACGCTGCACCCGAGACCGCCGCCCCCCTGTTTCCCGGCTTCAAGCCGCGCACGGTGGAGGTTGAACCCGGGCTGCAGATCGCCGCGCGCATCGGCGGCGCCGGACCGCCGCTGCTGCTGTTGCACGGTCATCCGCAGACCCATGCCATCTGGCACCGCGTGGCGCCGGCGCTGGCTGAACACTTCACCGTGGTGGCCGCTGATCTGCGGGGTTACGGCGATTCGTGCAAGCCCGCCGGCACGGCCGACCACGCGAACTACGCCAAACGCAGGATGGCGCTGGACCAGCTGACGCTGATGCAGCAACTGGGCTTCGCGCGTTTCGACGTGCTGGCCCACGACCGCGGTGCGCGCGTGGCGCACCGGCTGGCCATGGACCATGCGGCGGCCGTGCGCCGCCTGGTGCTGTTGGACATCGCGCCGACGCTGGCCATGTACGAGCAGACCAGCGAGGCCTTTGCCCGCGCCTACTGGCACTGGTTCTTCCTGATCCAGCCGGCGCCGCTGCCCGAGCGCCTGATCGAAGCCGACCCCGCCGCCTATGTCCGCGACGTGATGGGCCGGCGCAGCGCCGGGCTGGCGCCCTTCGATCGCCGCGCGCTGGCCGAATACCAGCGCTGCCTGGCGCTGCCCGGCGCCGCCCACGGCCTGTGCGAGGACTACCGCGCATCGGCCGGCATCGACCTGGGCCACGAACGTGCCGACCGGGCCGCCGGCCGCCGGCTGCAGATGCCGCTGCTCGCGCTGTGGGGCGCCGACGGCGTGGTGCAGCGCTGCTTCGATCCGCTGGCCGAGTGGCGGAAACTAGCGTCTGACGTGCGCGGCCAAGCCCTGCCCTGCGGCCACTACATCGCCGAAGAAGCGCCCGACCTGCTGCTGGCCCAGGTGCTGCCGTTCCTGGCCAACGGCCGGCGTTGATCCCACTCACCCAAGACCACACACGCACATGTCCATCGCCGCATTGAATGTCACGCTTCGAGAGATCACCGCCGAGACGGTGCTGCCGGTCGTGCGGCTGTCGGTGGCCGAAGACCAGAAGGGCTTTGTCGCGCCCAACGCGGTGTCGCTGGCGCAGGCGCTGTTTGCACCCGAGGCCTGGTACCGCGCCATCTACGTCGGCGACGAGTTGGCCGGTTTCGTCATGCTGGAGGACGAATCGCTGCGGCGGCCGCCGCCCGACAAGCCCGGTGTCGGCGTGTGGCGCTTCATGATCGATGCCAGGTTCCAGCGCCTGGGCATCGGCCGCGCGGCCTTGCTGGGCGTCATCGGGCATGTGCGCAGCAAGGGTTTGTTCGATACGCTGGAGCTGTCCTACGTGCCCGGCCCGGGCTGCCCGGAGCCCTTCTACCTGTCGCTGGGCTTCCGCCACACCGGCCGGTCCGACGGCCAGGAAATCGTGCTTGAACTGCCGCTGCGCGAAACACCCGCGTAGATGGCGACAAGCACCGCGCGCTCTCCGGCGGGTGCGCGGCCTGGCCTTCATCGGCGACAAGCAGGGCCACCGCCGCCGGTGCCCTGTGCAGAAGTACGCTGACGGGTCTGCTCGGCCAGGGCCGCAGCGCCGTGATCAAGCCCCGTCGGCGCTGAAGCCCGCCGCGAGGTGCGACATGTCGCAGAACGGCTTGTTCTTCGACTGGCCGCAGCGGCACAGCGCCGCCTCGGTGATGCGCGCCACCGTGCGCCCGGTGCCGGCGCAGATTTCCAGATTGCCGCGCAGCCGCAGTGGGCCGTTCTTCATCGGCGTGACCGCCAGCGGCCCGTCGCGCCGGGCCAGTGGCTCGACGCTGCCGCTGGCCGGTTCACCGCTGGCCACGAAGCCGGCTTCGGCATGGCTGCCATCGCACCACGGCTTGTTCTTCGATGCACCGCAGCGGCACAGCGTGGCGCGAAAGCCGTCGTCGCGCCCGGCCACGCTGAGCGCGGCATGCAGCGCATACGGGCCGTTCTCGCGGATGCGCAGCTGATTGACCGGCGGTGCAGCCTCGTCGGCACCACCGTCGTGGCGCTGGTAGCGGATGGCGCCGGACGGGCAGCTGTGGGCCACGCCCACGAGCGTCTCCACCGGCACGGTGTCGGGGAAGATCCATTCGCCGGGGGTGTTGGCCTTGAACACCGTCGGCGCGTCCAGCACGCAATGGCGCGAATGGATGCAGCGCTGGGCGTCGAACAGCACGGTCACCGCACTGCCGCGGGCGACTTCGATCTTGGGCTCGACGGGAGCGGCGGCTGCTTGGGCCAGCGCCGGTGCCGGTGCCGGTGCCGCAGCAGCCCGGGCAGGCACTGCCGCCGCAGTCGCCGAAAACCCGCCGCCGTCGCCGGCAATGCCTAGCAGCGCCGCCTGCTGCGAAGCCAGCAGATCGATCACCGCCTGCCAGGTGGCGGCCGATTCGCCGGCCACCAGTTCCAGCGGCAGCTCGATGGCGCGCTGGCGCAGCTGGCCCAGGCGCTCGGCCACCCAGCGCGCGGCGCCATCTTCGGGCAGGCGGGCCAAGGTGCGCAGTGGCGTGAAGGTCAGCCCGGCATGCGGGCCGCCCGGGTCTTCGCCGGCTGGCCGCGCGGCCAGGCCCTGGCCGACCGGCAGCGTCGCGCGCATCAGCGCAAAGCTGGCGGCCAGCCAGGTGGCCTTGGCGCGCCGCTCGCGCGCGCCGAAGCCTTGCAGCAGGCAGCGCAGCGAGGTGGTGTACAGCGCATTGCCGATGTCCAGCCAGCGCACGATGCGCGGACCGCTGATGTGCACCCGGTCCTCGGCGCTGTGGATCGGCGCATTCATCACCGGATTCGTCGCAGCCGGCCAGGCCGGTGCGAAGGCCGGATCGGCCGCGCTGAGCCGCGCCAGTTCTTCGCCAATGCGGGTGAAGCGCGAGAAGTGTGAATCGGCCGAGGCTTCACCGGCCCCTTCGCCCTGCGTCACGATGGTGCTGATGGCCTGCTGCGCGCTGGCCAGGTCGGTCACCGCGATCACGCCGTTCAGCGGCGCCAGCGTGGCGTCGACCTGGCAGGCGGGGTCGCCGGTGAACAGTGCGGCCTCGCCCATCGCCGCGGCGCAGGCGTCCAGCGACTGCGCCAGCACCTGGTACAGCTCGCCGACGGTCTCGTAGTCGCGCGGGCCCGGGCTCAAGCGGCCTTCGGGCACCGCGCGCCGGTAATGGCGCTGCGGCGTGAAGCCGGCAGCATCGGTCAGCGCCTCGCCGGAGGGCCGCTCCAGGAACTTGAAATGTTCCACCGTCGCGGCAGAAAACGGCTGCAGGCGGATCACGAAGCCGGCCGGGTAGGGTCCGGCGTCCACCGGGAACGGCGGCCGGTTCATGTGCGCCGCGCCGCCCAGCGCGGCCGCCAGGTTGCCGACCAGCGCCAGGTGCGACATCTCGTCGAAGACCACCGACATGATCGCCTCGTGCCAGCGCCGCACTGCCGCGCGCTGCTCGGCCGTCCAGCCGGCATCGTCACGTTTCAGGCTGAAGGCAGCATAGAGGTAGCAGCACATCAGGTGGTGCTCGATCTCCGAGGCCTCGTGCAGCCAGTACAGCAGTTGTTCGCGGCTGGGGGGATGGGCCATAGAGGCCGTACCGGCTGGCTGGGCTGCTGTCTGCATCGTTGTCACTCCACGGGGATACCCAACACTAGCGTGCCGCGGGCACCAGGTCCAGTGACATCTTGTGCGGCCCGCGCAACAGTTCGACGCTGACGCGCCGGCCGATGCATTCGCCACCCAGCACGCGGTTCAGCGTGTCGACATCCGGCGTCGGCGCGGCATCGATGCGCACGATGCGATCGCCGGCACGCAGGCCGGCCCGATCGGCCGGGCCGTCGTTCACGATCTCGTCGATGCTGACGGCCGAGGTGAGCGTCAGCCCATGGTGCAAAGCCGAGCGGCGTGGCAGCGGCACGGTCTGCACGGCGATGCCCAGCCGCGCGCGGCGCACCCGGCCGTGGCGCAGCAGCTCGCTGACGACCCAGCGCGCGGTGTCGGACGGCACGGCGAAACACAGTGATTGCGCGCCGGCCAGGATGGCGGTGTTGACGCCGACGACACGGGCCCGCGTGTCCAGCAGCGGCCCGCCGGAGTTGCCGGGATTCAGGCTGGCATCGGTCTGGATCACGCCGTCGATCATGCGGCCGTTGCGCGCGCGCAGGCTGCGGCCCAGCGCCGAGACGATGCCGCTGGTCACCGTCTGCGACAGGCCTTGCGGGTTGCCGATCGCAATCACCACCTGGCCGACCCGCAGCTGCTTCGATTCACCCAGCAGCAGGTGCAGCAGCGGGGTGTCGCTGCCGATGCGCAGCAGCGCCAGGTCGGTGTCGACATCCCCGCCGATCACATCGGCCGCATGCTCGCTGCCGTCGTCCAGCGTCACGCTGATCCGCGAGCCGGCCTCCGCGACATGGTGGTTGGTGACCAGGTAACCATCGGGCGTGATCAGGAAGCCCGAGCCAGCGCCTTCGCTCGGGCGGCGGCCACGCTGGCCGCGTGGGCCACCGCGCTGGCCGCCACTCATGCGCAGCGAGACGACGCCGCCGCGCGCTTGTTCGAGGGCCTGCGTGACGGCGCGTGAATAGGCATCGAGCAGTTCGTCGTCGGTGGCCGCGATGGCCGGGTCGTCACGTTGCATCAGAGTCCGATCAAGCCGCAGCGCAGCCCTTCGCTGACCGCTTCGGCGCGCGTGGCCGCACCGGTCTTCGCGAGGATCTGGCCGACGTGGAATTTGGCGGTGTGGGCCGAGATGCCGAGCACGCCGCCGATGTCGCGGTTCGACAGCCCCTTGCCGAGCAGCTCGAAGACTTCGAGTTCCCGCGGCGTCAGCGGCTCATGCTCGTTGCTGCTGCCCAGCCACGGTGCTTCGCGCACCGACAGGCCTTGCAGCACCGCCGCCACCGCGGCGCGCAGCCGCGGCGCATCGGCATCGGCGGCGAGCAGGCCGCTGGCGCCCTGGGCACCGCGCAGCTGCAGCTCCTCGCCGGTCAGCACCCAGGCATCGGCCGGCTCGTCGGCGCGGCCGATCTGCACCACCCAGCCCTCCACGCCTTGCAGCGCGGCGGCGACACCGCCGGCGTGCAAGGGAGACGAGCTGACGACGATGATGCGCGGCATGGGCTCTTTGTGAGAGGCGTGGGTCGGAGCCGTTGGGTGGGCGGCGCTTGGTGGGACGTTCTGGTGGGACGTTCTGGTGGCCGGCCGTCAGTGGCAGCGCGACGAAGGCCGCTCGATGACTTCCAGCGTCAGGTCCTGCGCCATGCCGCCGCGTGCGACGCGCACTGCCACCTTGGCGCCGACCTGCAATTGCGAACGCAAGTCTTCCAGGGTGCCAACCGCCGTGCCGCCGATGCTGACGATCACATCGCCGACCAGCAGGCCGCCCTGCGCGGCGGGGCCGTCCTCCGCGACCGAGCTGACCAGCAGGCCATCGACACCCGCGCCGTCCAGCGTCGCGCGCACCGGCTGCACGGCGATGCCGAGGTAACCGTGCGGCACCCGGCCATGGGCCAGCAAGGCGTCGAGCACGCGGTCGATCGTCGCGCCCGGCAGCACCACGCCATGGTGGCGCGAAAACGCACTGCTGCCGATGCCGATGACCTGGCCCGCGGCATCAGCCACCGGTGCGCCGTTCAGCCCGGGATAAAGCCCGCCATCGAGCCTTATCAGCCGGTCGATGCGGCCGCCGCGCCAGCTGCGCCATTCACCGCCGACCAGGCCGATGTGGCCGAAGCTGGCTTGCGTCAGGCCCGAGGGTTCGCGGCCGACGGCGAAGACGAAGTCGCCGACCCGCGGCACGGCGCTGCTGCGCTCGGCCACCGGCAGGCTGCTGGCGGCCCAGGTCACCGCGGCCAGGTCGGTGCCGGCATCGAGGCCGCGCACCTCGCCCTGCACCTGTTCACCATCGGGCAGCACCAGTGCCACCTGCGAAGCGCGCCACAGCACCGAAGCGCTGGCCACCACGACGCCAGGACGCCACAGCACGCCGGCGCCGCTGTGCCGGCGCGTGGCCAGGCCGACCACCGAGGCCGCCACACGGGCCACGCTGTCGGGCAATTGATCGGGTGAGGAGATCGGGTTCATGGCAGCGGGACAGCCGGTTGGTCGAACACGGCCCGTGGAAGAGGAATGACGCCATCGTGCGCCTCACGGCGGCCCGGCGCCTCCGCCAACCGGCGAGGCCGGACCTGCCCGATCGGGCAGCACCGGCCTGCACGTCAGATGGGGACAGCGCGGGGGCCGACAAGAGGGCCAGGGGCCTGACGGAAGCCGCAGTCGGGGGTGCTCAGGACTCGGCCGGCCGGCAGGCCCGCTGCAGCGCCGCACGCGCCAGCAGGCGTGTCGAGTCCAGCGTCGGCAGCGGCGAATTGCCATCGTGGATGATCAGCGGAATCTCGGTGCAGCCCAGCACCACCGCATCGCAGCCCTGGGCCTGCAGGCCGGCGATCACGCGCTGGAAGCTGGCCACCGCGGCGGGCGTGAACACGCCGGGCACCAACTCCTCCATGATGAGGCGGTCAATCTCGTCGCGATCGGTATCGCCCGGCCGCAGCCAGCCCAGGCCGCGGGACGCCAGCGCGTCCGGATACACCGCGCTGTCGACCAGCCAGCGCGTGCCGGTGATGCCCAGCTGCCGGAAGCCGCGCGCCGCGGCGGCATCGGCCACCACCTCGGCAATGTGCAGCCAGGGCAGCGGCGAGCGGCCCTGCAGCAGCGGCAGCGCCTGGTGGATGGTGTTGTCCGGGCAGATCAGGAAGTCGGCACCGCTGCGGGCCAGCTTGTAGGCGGAAGACAGCATCAGCGCGGCCACACCGGCCAGGTCGCCGCGCTCGAGGCAGGCCACGTAGTCGGCCAGCGAGTGGCCGTGCATCGTCAGTTCGGGATGCGCGTGCGCGCCCAGCAGTTGCGCCGCCTCCGTGCAGATCGTGCGGTAGCACAGTGCCGCGCCTTCGGCCGAACAGGCCACGATACCGATGTGCTGGGTTGCCATGGGCGCGAGCTTACCTGCCTGCGCCGCAGCGCGGCCGCGAAAATGGCCCGCATGAGCCCTGCCCCGTCTTCGCGCACCGCCTTGCCGGCCGCGGCCTTCGCCACGCTGCTGCTGATCGCCTTGATGATGGGCGCCAACCATGTCGCGGCACGGCTGGCCTTCGACAACGGCGTGGACGTCGCCACCGCGGTGACTTTCCGCAGCGGCAGCACCGCGCTGGTCGTGGGCCTGCTGGTGCTGCTGCAGCGCGTGCCGGTGCAGCTGACGGCGCGGCACCGGCGCGCGATGCTGCTCATCGGCCTGCTGGTGGCCGTGCAGAGCCTGTGCCTGTACGCCGCCGTGGCGCGGCTGCCCGTGGCGCTGGCGCTGCTGGCCTTCAACACCTACCCCTTGTGGACAGCGCTGTGGGCCCGTATGGCCTATGGCCACCGGCCGGAGCCGCGGGTGCTGCGGGCCATGCCGGTGATGCTGCTCGGCCTGGCGCTGGCGCTCGATGTCTTCGGCGCCGCCTCGGGCCTGGGCGCTGCCGGGCAATGGCGGCAGATCGGCGTCGGCGTGGCGTATGCGCTGGCCGCGGCCGCCACCTTCGGCATGGCGTTGGTGTTGACGCAGCATGAAGCCAGCGACCTGGACGGCCGCGTGCGCACCGCCGCCACGATGGGCCTGGTGGCCGTGCTCGCGCTGGCCGGCGTGGCCACCCAAGGCGGCTTCCATCTGCCGCAGGCCCCGGCCGGCTGGGCCGGGCTGCTGACGCTGAGCTTCCTGTACGGCACCGGGTTCACGATCCTGTTCATCGTGCTGCCCAGGCTCGGCGTGGTCGGCAACTCGGCGATCATGAACATCGAGCCGATCTTCGCGCTGGTGCTGGCCTGGGCCATCCTCGGCCAATCGATCGCCGCGTCTCAAGTCGGCGGCGGCTTGCTGGTGGTGGCGACGGTGATGTGGTTGGGGCTTCGGCGGCGCTAGCGCATCATCGTCGAGCGCGCCCGACGCCACACCACCGCCGAGGTACATCAAGCGCTGTTTGCGGGGCCGCTGCCCGCCGCAGAGCCGGCCAAGACGCTGGCCGAGCTGAAGCAAGGCATCCGCCAGCGCATGCACCGCCGCCATGCTGGCGGTTGACACGAACGTGCTGCTGCGATTGGTGTCGCGCGACGGCGCCAAGCTGACAAGATCTCACAGGCTCTGGAAGGCTGGGCCAGGCGCGGCCCCTCCTCACTGTGTGCGCTAGGGCACAGACGGGCCCTGCCCCCCGCCGCAAGCTGGCGGCCGCCGGTGGACCCACCGGGGAGTCACTGCGCCATGAACGCCATTCGATCGCTCTGGAGGCCGCTGCTGATCGCGGCTGTTATTTCCCTGATCGGTGCCGCCACCGTTGCGCTGGCGCAGCCGGAAGACTTTCCAACGCTGGTCAAGCGCCTGCAGCAGGACAAGCCGCGCTTCGCCAAGCGCCAGCAGGACCTGCTGGCGCAGCGCTACGACCTGGCCGACCGGCCGGCGCCAGGCGTGACGATGGCGCGCGGCAAGCCGGTGCAGGACGGCGTGCGCGTGCGGCTGCCGGCTGGCACCAGCTGGGACAAGCTCGCCGCGATGTCGCCGCCGGAGATCAAGAGCGGCAACCTGTGGCCGGCCGGTTTCCTGCCCTTGCCGCACCCGCACCACGAGGCCGGCGGCATGATCTTTCCGAAGCCGCTGATCGACGAGACCAAGCGCCAGACCGGCCGCGACCTGACACGCTTCGATCTCGACTTCGACCTGCCGCAGCACCTGTTGCCGGAGTTTCCGGCGCCGGTGTTCCTGACCACACGGCCCGACCTTGGCGACGTGTCTCGCGGTCAGCTGGTGACGCTGGACAACTTCGAGACGCTGTTCAAGGACGCCTTCAATCCGAAGCAGCTCGAGGGCTTGCGCTTGTTGCTGACGCCGTTTCCGCAGGCGCAGTTCAACGCCACCGAAGACCGGCGCGCGCTGCGCTCGCACATGGGCGTGGCCTGCTTCGACTGCCATGCCAACGGCCACAGCAATGCCGCGACGCACACGGTGGGTGATATCCGCCCCAACGAGCTGCGCCACCGCATCGGCACGCCTTCGCTGCGCGGCGTGAACATCCAGCGACTGTTCGGCTCGCAGCGCGCGCTGAAGAGCGTCGAAGACTTCACCGAGTTCGAACAGCGCGCCGCCTACTTCGACGGCGACCCGGCCGCCGCTGCGCGCAAGGGCGTGAACGTGCTGGAGCGCGGCAGCCAGGTGCATGTCATGGGCGAATTCCAGAACCTGCTGGACTTTCCGCCGGCGCCCAAGCTGGATGTCCTGGGCCGGCTGGACCCGGCCAAGGCCAGCGCCAGTGAGTTGCGCGGCGAAAGAGTGTTCTCCGGCAAGGGCCAGTGCGCGAGTTGCCACGCCCCGCCCTACTACACCGACAACCTGATGCACAACCTGCGCACCGAGCGCTTCTTCAACGAGACCACGGTCAATGGCCGCCGCGCGCTGGCGGACGGGCCGATCAAGACCTTTCCGCTGCGGGGCATCAAGGATTCGCCGCCCTACCTGCACGATGACCGCCTGATGACGCTCGACGACACGGTGGAGTTCTTCAACCTGGTGCTGGGCGTGAAACTCAACGAGCAGGAGAAGAAGGACCTGGTGGCCTTCCTGCGCACCTTGTAGGCGGGCGCGGGCCACGGCCCGCGCCCGCGTGAACCCTCAGGCCACGCCCGGCGCCAGCTTGAACACCGCCACTGCCTGCAGAAGATCCTGCGCCTGTGACTTCAGGCTCTCGGCAGCGGCCGCGCTTTCTTCCACCAACGCGGCGTTCTGCTGCGTCGCGCGGTCCATCTGCGCCACGGCTTCGCCGACCTGGCTGACGCCGCTGCTCTGCTCGACGCTGGCGGTGCTGATCTCGCCCACGATGTCGGTGACGCGGCGGATGGCGCTGACGACCTCGGTCATCGTCGCGCCGGCCTGGTCGACCAGCGTACTGCCTTGCTCGACGCGCTCGACGCTGGCACTGATCAGCGACTTGATCTCCTTGGCCGCTGCTGCGCTGCGCTGCGCCAGGCTGCGCACTTCAGACGCCACGACGGCAAAGCCGCGGCCCTGCTCGCCAGCACGCGCGGCTTCCACCGCGGCATTCAGCGCCAGGATGTTGGTCTGGAAGGCGATGCCGTCGATCACGCTGATGATGTCGGCGATCTTCTTGCTGCTGTCGTTGATGCCCTTCATGGTCTCGACCACCTGGCCGACGACGCTGCCGCCCTTGACGGCCACCACGCTGGCACCCTGGGCCAGTTGGTTGGCCTGGTGCGCGTTGTCGGCGTTCTGCTTGACGGTGGCGCCCAGCTGTTCCATCGACGCGGCGGTTTGTTCCAGCGCCGAGGCCTGTTCTTCGGTGCGGCCGGACAGGTCGTGGTTGCCCTGCGCGATCTGCGCGCTGGCCACCGACACGCTCTCGGCATTGCCGCGCACCGCACCCACGGTGCCGCGCAGCTGCTCGATCATGCGGGCCATGGCCTGCATCAGCCGCGCCACTTCGTCACGGCCCTCGGTGTGCAGCGTGAGCGTCAGGTCGCCGGCGGCCACGGCATCGGCAGCCGCCACGGCCTGGGCCAGCGGCCGCGTGATGCTGCGCGCGATCCACCAGCCGGCCAGGCTGCTCAGCACGACGGCCAGCAAGGTGATGGCGCCCAGCAGGAGTTCCGAGCGCTGGCCGGCGGCCCTGGCAAGCGCGTAGGCCTGCTCATTGGCCTGCCGCTGCAGTTCTTCGTTATCGTCCAGCGCGGCCTGCCACTGCTCGATCTTCGGCACGGACTTGCTCAGCAGCATGTCGGTGGCCTCGTTGTCGCGGTTGGCGCGGGCGTAGGTGACCACGTCGTCGTTGATGCTGCGCGCCTCCTTGCGCGCCGCGTCGATGCGGGCGCGGATCGCCGCGCCCTTGTCGGAGCTTGGCAGCTTCAACAGTTCGGCCCAGTCGCGGTCGTAGCGGGCGCGGGCCTCGGTGGCGCGCTTGACTTCCTTGTCGATCAGCGCCTGGTCGTTGAGCATCACCATCGTGCGCAGCACACGCGCTTCGATGTGCACCTGTTCCGACATGCGGTTGACCAGCCCGATCTTCTCCACGTTGCCGTGCACGATGCGCTCCATCTGCTGATCGGCCGCACGCAGGCCGAACAGGCCGATGGCGGCCAGCAGGCTCATCAGCAACAGCGTGACGGCAACCGACACGCCCAGCCGGGCGCCAATGTTCAGGGTGGTCAACAAACGCATCGCGGTTCCTCCAGGTTTTCTGCCTTATCGGCGCCGACCGGTTCAACCACACTGAATTTGTCGGACAAGCGCTGCCGCGGGCCTACACAGCCCGGTGCGTGCGGTACGAATTCACGACTCGGCCAGCCCGCGCCGCGCTGGCGTTCGGCGGCATGATCCCGTCCTCGGCCGGGCGCTTCCACGCGCCTGGCATCAACCCACCCGAAGGAGCCCACGCATGAGCGCTTACATCCACGGCAGCATCGAAGTCACCGATCCCGAAACCTACGAGGAGTACCGCCGCCAGGTGCCGGCGGTCATCGCGGCCTATGGCGGCCGCTACCTGGTTCGGGGCGGCGCGACCACCGTGCTGGAGGGCGAAGGCGCGGCGCCGGGGCGTCAGGTGATCCTGGAGTTTCCGGACATGGCCAGCCTGAAGGCCTTCTACCACTCGCCCGAATACGCGAAGCTGATTCCTCTGCGCCAGCGTGCATCGACGGGCCGACTGGTCGCGATCGAAGGCGTCTGAGCCCGCGGCAAGCGCCATGGGGCTGACACCGCAGGCCACCAGCGGCGCAGCGTCGTGCAGCGGCAGACGCGCGCTGCCGCCCGGGCAGATGGGATCGGCAAGAAGGGCGAACCGCCCAAACGACTGACATCCGCTCGCGGTGCTGACCTACAGATGCCAAGGCGCTGCGGATCTAAGGTTCAGGGACGGTGAAGCATTCGCGCTCCGCACTTCCCCCCTCACCGCCCGGACATTCGCCATGGCACTTTCTGCTGCACTCCCTGCCGATGAACACCTGCGCGCTCAGTGGCCACACGACAGGCCGCCGACCAAGCCCGCAAGGCCTCGGCATACAGCGCGCTCTGGCTCTTCGTGTCCCTGCTCATCGGCGCCTTCGTGGCCAGCCTGGCAGCGACCTTCGGCGGCCGGCGTCGCGACGCCTGAGCCCCACCACCTTTCACCGGTCCGCACTCACTCCCACGGAGCACACCATGCGTTCACTGCTGCTGCTGTTTCTCGGCATTCCGATCCCGATCATCATCCTGATCGCCCTGTTCGTGAATTGACTGCACCGCCCCCTCGACCCCTCACCCAAGGACATGGCATGACCACCGCCAAGCACACCACACCGCCGAAGGCATCCACCGTCGCCAAGGACGCCATTGCGCTGCTCAAGGCCGATCACGAGGCCGTGAGCGAGTTGTTCACCGAATTCGAGAAGACCCGGTCGGTGGCCAAGAAGAAGACGCTGGTCGCCGAGATCTGCACCGCGCTGAGCGTGCATGCGCAGATCGAGGAAGAGATCTTCTACCCGGCCGTCAAGGCCGCACTGAAGGACAAGCTGCTGGTGCCCGAGGCCACGATCGAGCACGCCAGCCTCAAGGAGTTGATCGCTCAGCTCGATGGCGCAGAGCCCGATGGCGAGATGTACGACGCCAAGGTCAAGGTGCTGTCCGAATACGTCAAGCACCACGTCAAGGAGGAACAGAGCGAGATGTTCCCCAAGGCCAAATCCTCGTCACTCGACATGGCCGAACTCGGTGCCCGCATGGCCGAGCGCAAGGCCGATCTGCTGACCCACGAAGCGCATGCTTGAACCGGGAGTTGCCATGACGAACACGACCGAATCACCTCCGCTGTCCGATGTCCCCTGGCCCATCTACAAGTCCCAGGTTCACGTTCCCGACACAGCCCTGCTGCCGGAGGCCGGGCACGAACCGCCGGCAACTGTCGACCTGTTGAAGCGGCTGGTGCAAGGCGCCCACGACACCATCGACAGCCTTGCGGACAGTGCCACGCCGGCGCTGCAGCACTTGGCAGAGGGCGTCTCTGGCGCCGAAGCCGCAGTGCATGCGAAGACAGACCAGTTGCGCGAAACCGGTGACGCATGGGCCGAAATCCTGCGTCGCGCGGTACGCGACAACCCGCTGGTCGCCGTGGCTGCCGCATTGGCTGTGGGCGCGCTGATTGCCCGGATTTCCCGCTCCCGCTGACGAAACAGGACCGGTATGCCTAATCCATGGATGAAGAAGAACCCGTTCATGAGCATGTGGCTCAGTTCGGCGAACCGCGCGGCGGGGACGTTGCATGGCCACGCTGCTGCACAGGCCAAGCGCCAAGTGCACGCCGCGGTGGCCGACGCGACCGCCGAGGGCCTGAAGTTCTGGACCGACGTTCTGGCACCTGCTTCGACAGCGACCCGAGCAAAGCGCAAGCGACGCTGAGCCATTTGGGCGACAACCGCGTTGGCGCGCCAGGCTGTGTTCCCATGGATTACCGCCGAGCCGCATGAAAACCTGGCTCCGAGGGCTGGCGTTGGCGGGCGGCGCCGCCGCAGTAGCGCTGATCGCCGGCCTGGTGGCTGCAAACTTCATCGGTGGCGAGAAGAAGATCGAGCGTCGCATAGAGCGGCTGTACACACTCGACGATGGGCGCTTCACGCACGAACTGGGCGTGCTGCTCGGGCCACCGTTCCTGGACGGCAACAAGGTCCGGGCCCTGCTGAACGGCGACCAGATCTTCCCGCCCATGCTGGCCGCGATCCGCAGCGCCCGGACGTCGATCACCTTCGAGACGTACATCTACTGGTCGGGCGATATCGGCCGCGCGTTCGCCGATGCCTTGGCTGCCAAGGCTCGCGAGGGCGTCAAGGTCCACGTGCTGCTCGACTGGATCGGCAGCGCCAAGATGGACGACGATCTACTGACCGCCATGTCGGATGCCGGCGTCAGCGTCCGCAAGTTCCATCCACCGCACTGGTCGCATCTGGGTCGCCTGAACAACCGGACCCATCGCAAGCTGTTGGTGATCGATGGCCGCATCGGATTCACCGGCGGCGTGGGCGTGGCACCGCAGTGGACAGGCAGCGCCCAGGATCCAGCCCACTGGCGCGACACGCACTTCGAGGTCGAGGGCCCGGTCGTCGCGCAGATGCAATCGGTGTTCATCGACAACTGGATCAAGGTGACGGGCGACGTATTGCATGGCGCCGCCTACTTTCCAGCGCTGACGCCGGCGGGCCGGAGCATGGCGCAAATGTTCAGCAGCTCACCCAGCGGCGGCAGCGAAAGCATGCAGTTGATGTACCTGCTCGCGGTCACCGCGGCCTCGCGATCGATCGACCTGTCTGCGGCGTATTTCGTGCCGGACACGCTGACGATGCGCGCCCTTGTCGAGGCGCTGCGCCGGGGTGTCAAGCTGCGCATCGTCGTCCCGGGCCCACACATCGACAGCGACACCGTGCGCAGCGCCTCACGGGCCTCCTGGGGTCCTTTGCTCAACGCCGGAGCGATCATCGCCGAGTACGAACCCACGATGTACCACTGCAAGGTGATGATCGTCGATGGGCTGCTGGTCTCAGTCGGTTCGACGAACTTTGACAACCGGTCTTTTCGCCTGAACGACGAGGCCACGCTGAACGTCGTCGACCAGGCATTTGCCAGTGCCCAGACCACCGTCTTCGAGTCCGATCTCGGGCGCTCGCATCGAGTGACCTACGCCGAGTGGCGCGAACGCCCTTGGCGGGAGCGCTGGGGCGAATGGCTGTCTTCTGTGGTCAGCACCCAGCTCTGACCTCGGGCCTGTTCGCACTGCAGCGTCAGACTGACTTTGCTGCACGCTCGCTTGGCGCAGCACCGTGCCGCTCTTCCGGCACGTGCGGGTCGAGCTTAAAAACGGCCACCGCCTGCACCAGTTGCTGCGCCTGAGCCTTCAGGCTCTCGGCCGCTGCTGCGCTTTGCTCCACCAGCGCGGCGTTCTGCTGCGTGGCCCGGTCCATCTGGCTGACGGCTTCGCCCACCTGGGCAACGCCGGTGCTCTGGTCGGTGGAGGCCGCGCTGATCTCGCCCATGATCGCTGTCACGCGCCGGATCGACACGACGATTTCCTCCATCGTCACGCCGGCCTGGTCGACCAGCGCCGTGCCTTGCTCGACACGATCGACGCTGGCGCCGATCAGGGTCTTGATCTCCTTGGCCGCCGCCGAAGAGCGCTGCGCCAGGTTGCGGACCTCGCTCGCCACGACCGCGAAACCGCGCCCCTGCTCGCCGGCGCGGGCTGCTTCGACCGCCGCATTGAGCGCCAGGATGTTGGTCTGAAACGCGATGCCATCGATCACGCTGATGATGTCCGCGATCTTCTTGCTGCTGTCGTTGATGCCCTTCATCGTCTCGACGACTTGTCCGACGACCTCGCCGCCCTTGAGGGCGACCGTGGAGGCGCCTCGCGCCAACTCGTTGGCCTGCCGGGCGTTGTCGGCGTTGCGCTTGACCGTCGAGTCCAATTGCGCCATCGACGCCGCGGTCTGCTGCAGGGCGCAAGCCTGCTGCTCCGTGCGCAGGCTCAGATCGTGGTTGCCCTGGGCGATCTGCTGGCTGGCGCTGGCGACGGTCTCGGAGTTCTGGCGCACGCCGCTCACGACGCGTGCCAGGCTCTCCTGCATCGCCTTGAGCTGGGCCATCAGGCTGGTACTGTCACCGGGCCTGACATCGATGTGCACGCTCAAGTCGCCCTGGGCCACCGAGCGGGCGAGATCGGCGGCGGTTCCCGGCTCGCCGCCGAGTTGCCGGACCAGGCTGCGCGTCATCCACAGACCCAGCCCTGCAGCCAGCGCGACCGCCACGGCCGCCGCGGCGATGAGCAGGTTGCGGCCGACAGCGTAGGCGGCCGCGGCCTGGGCCGTGGCCGCTGCCATCGCCTTGCGCTCGAAGGCGTCGAGCGCACCGAGCGCTTTCAGCAAGCTCGCCTCGGCGCCGCGCAGCGCCTTGTCGTTGAGTGCGATGCGCGCGGCGTCGGTGTCACCGTTCTTGACCGCGGCCGTCACCTTGTCCAGGTGGCTGCGATACACCGGCTCAGCGGCCTCCACGGCCTTCAGGAGGGCGCGGGCGTCGTCGCTGGTCGTCAGCCCGGCCAGCGCCTGGCGGGTGCTGCCCGAATCGGCGCGCAAGGTGTCGGCCTCCTTGAGACTGGACTGGATCACATCCACGCTGTCGGCCATGACGGCGCGGCCCAGCGCGCTGGATGTCTCGTGCGCCTGTGCGACCAGCGTAGCCGCCAGCGCACCGGCGTGTGCCTTTTCCTGAAGCGATGCCACTGACGCGTTGAGCGAGGCCAGGCGCGTCACGCCAAAGGCCACGCTGACCAGCAACAACAGCGCCAGGACGCCGAAGGCAGAGCCCAGCCGCGTGCCAACCCCCGCGTTGCCCAGACTGAATGCGCTCATGCGAACTCCCGAATTTTTTCGAACCGGATGCGGGCGCATGCGGCGGTGCCGCGCGCGCCTCGATGTCAAAGCGCCTTGGCTTCCTTGGCAAAGGCGTCGATCACGGCCTTGGCGGCAGGCTTGGGCGCGCCCAGCGTGGCCAACGCCAGCGGACGCTCGAGCCGCTTCGTGTCCACCGTCTTGTTCTTGGCCGCATCGACAAACCCCTTGCCGACGCCGGTGATGCCGGCCTCGTCGCCGCCGACCATCTCGGCTGCACGCTTGACGCTGGTCTGCGCCTTCACGGTCGGGCCGTACTCGGCGCCGCCCATCACGACCTTCTTGACCATCGCGCGCGTGCCGCCGGTGGTGGAGTCGCTGTAGACGACGATGGGCTGATCCTTGCCGCCGACTTCCTTCCAGTTGGCTATCTTGCCGGTGTGGATGTCTCGCAGCTGATCCCAGCTCAGCTTGCCGACGGGGTTGGACGGATGCACGACGAATACGATCTCGTCCTTCTTCAGCTCGAAGAACTGAATCGCCTTCGGATCGATCTTCCTGCCGGCGACTGCCGCGGCGTCGACGGCGATGTCCATCGGCTCCGACACCATCGCGATGTCGCTGGTGCCCTCGACCAGATCGACCAGGCCCTTGCCCGTGCCGGAGCCGATGATGACCAGCGTGTGGCCGGTGCTCTTCTCGACCGCGCCCTTGGTGGGCGAGATCACGACGTTGAGCACCGTCGAGGCGCCGGTCACCTTCACGGTGTCTGCCACTGCGGTACCGGCCAGCGTGGAGGCCAGCGCCATGGCGGCCAAAGTGAGCGTCTTCATGGTCTCTTTTCCTTTCGTGGATGAGTGATGGCTGGCATCACTATCGGTCCCCGGAAGGCAGAGAAGAGCCCGAAATACCGGACCTAGTGCATGCTTCTCGATGTGAAAGCAGACCTCCCCGCGCGGGCTGTCGGGACATCTCCCGTCAATGCCGAGGGGACGTCTCCGCAGGGATGTCAGGCGTCATCTGCGCCGACGGCCGGCGCCATGAAAAAGGCCCTGCCAACGTTCAAAGACGATGGCAGGGCAGAACGTAAAAAGGCCCTGCCACCGCCAGGAGGCGATGGCAAGGCCAATGGAGGCACTTTCACTCAGTCAGACAGGCCGGTCCTTGCGGCGCCGGCCCCCATCACCTTCAACGCACCTTGCCGGCCTTCCATGCCGACAACAGCGTGTCGTAGGCGATCGTTTCGCCCTTCGGCTTCTCATTGGCCAGCTTGGCCCACGGTGCGCCCTTGTCGCTGAGCCACTTCTTCGGATCTTCCTTCTTGTTCAGCTTGGGCGCGCACTTGGCCATGCCGGCGCGCTCCAGGCGCGCCAGCACCTGGTCCATTTCCTCGGCCAGCGTGTCCATCGCGGCTTGCGGCGTCTTCTCGCCGGTCACCGCCACGGCCACGTTCTTCCACCACAGCTGCGCCAGCTTCGGGTAGTCGGGCACGTTGGTGCCCGTGGGTGTCCAGGCCACACGCGCCGGGCTGCGGTAGAACTCCACCAGGCCCCCGAGCTTGGGCGCAAGGTCGGTCATCGCCTTGCTCTGGATGTCGGACTCACGAATCGGCGTCAGGCCGACGATGGTCTTCTTCAGCGAGGTGGTCTTGGCGGTGATGAACTGCGCGTACAGCCAGGCCGCAGCCGTCTTGTTGGCATCGTGGTCCTTGAAGAAGGTCCACGAGCCGACGTCCTGATAGCCGTTCTGCATGCCCTGCTTCCAGTACGGGCCGTTCGGGCCGGGGGCCATGCGCCACTTCGGCGTGCCGTCGTCGTTGACGACCGGCAGGCCCTTCTTGGTCATGTCCGCGGTGAAAGCGGTGTACCAGAAGATCTGCTGCGCGATCTGGCCTTGCGCGGGCACCGGGCCGGCTTCGCCGAAGGTCATGCCAGTGGCTTCCTTGGGCGCGTACTTCTTCATCCAGTCGACGTACTTGGTCAGTGCGTAGACGGCAGCCGGCGAGTTGGTGGCGCCACCGCGTTCGACCGAAGCGCCGACCGGCGCGCACTTCTTGTCGTCGACGCGGATGCCCCACTCGTCGACCGGCACGCCGTTCGGAATGCCCTTGTCCGCCGTACCGGCCATCGACAGCCAGGCGTCGGTGAAGCGCCAGCCCAGCGACGGATCCTTCTTGCCGTAGTCCATGTGGCCATAGATCGGCTTGCCGTCGATGGTCTTCACGTCGTTGGTGAAGAACTCGGCGATGTCCTCGTAGGCGCTCCAGTTCAGCGGCACGCCCAGGTCGTAGCCGTACTTGGCCTTGAACTTGTCCTTCAGATCCTGACGCGCAAACAGATCGGCCCGGAACCAGTACAGGTTGGCGAACTGCTGGTCCGGCAGCTGGTACAGCTTGCCGTCCGGCGCGGTGGTGAAGCTGGTGCCGATGAAGTCCTTGATGTCCAGCCCGGGGTTGGTCCACTCCTTGCCCGCACCGGCCATGTAGTCGGTCAGGTTCATGATCTTGCCGTAGCGCCAGTGCGTGCCGATCAGGTCGGAATCGCTGATCCAGCCGTCGTAGATCGACTTGCCGGATTGCATCGAGGTCTGCAGCTTCTCGACCACGTCGCCTTCCTGGATCAGGTCATGCTTGACCTTGATGCCGGTGATTTCCTCGAAGGCCTTGGCCAGCGTCTTCGATTCATATTCATGCGTGGTGATGGTTTCCGAGACCACCGAGATTTCCTTGACGCCCTTGGCCTGCAGCTTCTTCGCGGCATCGATGAACCACTTCATCTCGGCCGTCTGCTGGTCCTTGCTCAGCGTCGACGGCTGGAATTCGCTGTCGATCCACTTCTTGGCTTCGGCCTCTCCGGCCAAGGCCTGTCCGGCAACCGCCAATCCGGCGGCCAGGGCGAGCGCGGTGTAGCGCATCTTCATTGTCAATCTCCTCATCTTCACTTCCCCGTTTGCAGTGAGGTCACCACGGCCCCGGGGAAGCTCCGGGCCGGATTACCGATCGAACGTTTCAACCCTTCTTCATCACCAGCGCCAGTGCGCCCATCGAGATCACGAAGCTGATCCAGATGCTGGGGTCCTCAGCCAGGCCGAACCAACTGGCGAATTTGCTCGACAGGCCGACGAAGGCCAGGTTGATGTAGGCGGCACTCAACAGGCCGATGAACAGGCGGTCGCCGCGCGTCGTGGCGATAGGCAGGAAGCCGCGGCGCTTGATCGTCGGGGACTTGATTTCCCACACCGTCATGCCGACGAGTGCCATTGCGATGCAGCTGAAGAACACGGCCACCGGCGTGGTCCAGACCATCCAATCGAACATCAGACTCTCCCCATGGCGAAGCCCTTGGCGATGTAGTGGCGCACGAACCAGATCACGATCGCGCCGGGCACGATGGTCAGCGTGCCGGCGGCGGCCAGCGTGGCCCAGTCCATGCCGGAGGCGCTGACGGTGCGGGTCATCGTCGCGACGATGGGCTTGGCGTTCACGCTGGTCAGCGTGCGCGCCAGCAGCAACTCGACCCAGCTGAACATGAAGCAGAAGAAGGCCGCGACGCCGACCCCCGCCTTGATCAGCGGCAGGAAGATCGTGATGAAGAAGCGCGGGAAGGAGTAACCGTCGATGTACGCGGTTTCGTCGATCTCGCGCGGAATGCCGCTCATGAAGCCTTCGAGGATCCACACCGCCAAGGGCACGTTGAAGACCAGGTGCGCCAGGGCCACGGCCAGGTGCGTGTCCATCATGCCCAGCGTGGTGTAGAGCTGGAAGAAGGGCAGCAGGAAGACGGCCGGCGGTGTCATGCGGTTGGTCAGCAGCCAGAAGAAGAGTTGCTGGTCGCCGAGGAACGAATAACGCGAGAACGCATAGGCGGCGGGCAACGCCACCGCCAGCGAGATCACCGTGTTGATGGCGACGTAGATCAGGCTGTTGATGTAGCCGGAGTACCAGGACACATCGGTGAAGATGGTCTTGTAGTTGTCCCAGGTGAAATGCTGCGGGAACATCGTGAAGCTGGACAGGATCTCGCTGTTGGTCTTGAAGCTCATGTTGACCATCCAGTAGATGGGCAGCAGCGCGAAGATGAGATAGGCGATCAGCAGGATCGTGCGCTTCTGGAAGCGGGATTCATGCATGGCCGGCCTCCGTCTTCTCACCCGTGCCCACCCGCTGCATCCAGTTGTAGAGGACGAAGCAGACCAGCAGGATGATCAGGAAGTAGATCAGCGAGAACGCCGCCGCCGGCCCCAGGTCGAACTGGCCGACCGCTTTTTGCGTTAGATACTGACTCAGGAAGGTTGTCGAGTTGCCGGGCCCGCCACCGGTCAGCACGAAAGGTTCGGTGTAGATCATGAAACTGTCCATGAAACGCAGCAGCACCGCGATCATCAGCACGCCGCGCATCTTGGGCAGCTGGATGTAGCGGAACACGGC
>NZ_DATILJ010000017.1:0-4248 GCF_035476535.1 Aquabacterium sp. | reverse complement strand
GCCTTCGCTGAGCACCAGGCCGCTGCCCGCGGCCAGCCAGCCGGCCAGCGTGGCGCTGGGGATGAACACGCCGCTCTGGCCGCGCAACGAACTGGCGCCGGCCAGCGAGGCAGCCGACACGACGCCGCCGCCGACCAGGCGCTGGTTCGCGGCCGGCCGCGCGACGATGGATTTGAGCCAGGTGTTCGCCGCCTCGCCACGGGCCGCCGGCCAGTAGCTCAGCGTGTAGCGCTGCGCACTGCCGCGCACCCACAGCAGGCGCGGGTCGTACAGCGGCTGGTACTGCGTGAACAGCGCACTGCCGCTGAGGATCTGGTTGCCGCCGGCAAAGACGATGCGGCTCCAGGCCACGTTGCTGCCGTTGATCGTCGACAACGGCGCCGGCAGGCTCTTGCCCGGCGCCAGCAGCGAGGCGCCCGCGACCAGGCTGCCGGCCTCGACGGCCGCGGCGATGTCGCTGCGCAGTGCGCCGGCCAGTGCCACGGCACCGTGCACGTTGAGCAGCCCGGCGCCCTGCTGCAGCAGGTTGGCGCCGGCCACCGGCTGCGCGCTGTACTGCAGGATGGCCTTGACCAGCGGCGGCGTCAGCCCCGGGTTGGCCTGCAGCATCAAGGCCACGGTGCCGGCGACCACCGGCGCGGCCACCGAGGTGCCGCTCAAGTTCATCAGCTGCTTCAGTTTGGGCTGGCTGCTGCCGCCATAAGGCGCGGAAATATCGGGATAAGTACGCGGCAGCACGCTGAAGCCTCTGACCGAGCCCTGCTTGTCCGAGGCCAGCACCGAGACGATCTTGTTGCCCGGCGCCACCAGGTCGGGCTTGAGCAGGTTGTCGGGTTGGCGTTGGCCATTGGCGTCGAGGCTGCCGCCGCGCGTCGGCCCGCGCGAGCTGAAGAAGTTGACGCTGTCGTCGCCGCGCGGCGCCGTGTCCTTGGTGTTCGCCGAGCCAACGGTGATCACCGCCGGGTCGTTGCCCGGTGCGCTGATCGCGCCATAGACCTCGACGCCGTTGGCGTCCTTGCCGAAGTTGCCGGCTGCCACCACCACGGTGATGCCGGCGGCCACTGCGCTGCGCACCGCGCGGCACAGCGGGTCGGTCAGGTAGGACTCGGTGGAGTCAGCCGCCAGGCTGACGTTGAGCACGCGGATGTTGTAGTCCTTGGCGTGGTAGATCACCCAGTCGATGCCGGCCAGCACCTCGCTCAGTTCGCCGTTGCCGGCGGCGTCGAGCACCTTCACGTCGTACAGCCGCGCGCCTGGCGCGAGGCCGGTCGAATCGATGGCCTGGCTGTTGTCGCGGCCGGCCGCAACGCCGGCGACATGGCTGCCATGGCCATAGGCGTCGGCGCTGTCGCTGCGGTCGGCGTTGATCAGCCGTTCGAAGTCCGATGCGGCGCGGCCGCTGGCGCTGCCGTTGTTGATCCAGCCCGAGACATCGATGCCGGGCTGCCACAACTTGCCGGTGGCGTCGCCCGCCTTCTGGAAATCGACCGCCCGCGCGACGCGGCTGGCCTTGCCCGAGGCATCGAGGAAGTTGTCGTGGTTCCAGGCGACGCCGGAATCCAGCACCGCGATGCCGATGCCGCTGCCATCCAGCCCGCTTGAGCCGCGGCCGCCGGCTTGCACTTCGCTGGCCCCGGTGGCCAGCGCCAGCGCACTGGCGGTGCGCCGCGTCAAGCGGTTCGGCGAGATGCTTTGCACATCGGCGCGCTGCGCGATCTCGGCCACCCGGTTGGCCGGCAACAGCACCGACAAGGCGCTGACCGACAGGTAGCGGTAGTAAACCGAACCGCCGACCGCCAGCACATGGGCGCGCAGCTCGGTGAGTTCCGGATCAGTGGCATTGCTGACCACCAGCGCACGAACGTAGCGGCCGGCGGCCAGGTCGCGCGACCAGTTGTTCTTCGGCGTGGCGGCGGCCTGCAGCGCATCGCGCAAGTCCACTGCGATCTTGCGCGACGCGGCGCCCTGCGCCCGCGCCGCCTGTGGCCCCCACAGCGCGGCCAGCAGGCCGACGATGGCCAGCGCCGCGAACGCGGTGCGAAGCATGCGGGATTCAATCAGTACTACGAAGCGTGCGAGGTTCTTCATGCGCGACTCCTGGGGTGGCCCGGTTCGAGCGCCCGGCCCACGGGCCACGGGAAGGAGTCGCACCACGTTCCGGCAACACAGGGTTGCCAGCGCCGCAAAAGCGCGGCACGCGGCGGGTCGCGGCCCTCAGGCCCCCACCCGTCTCGTTGGCAACCCCGCTGTCATCGCCCCTGAGGGCCTTAGACCGGAAGCTTTGCGACCCCGACTTTCGTGCGGGTGTGCCTTTGTCTCGATGTCAGGGACTGTATCGGCCTGAAACGGCAGCAGATTTAGCATTTCCCCTGATGGCCAGGTGCATGCAAGCGCTGCTGCGTGACGAAGTGCTCGGTACGCGGCCAGAGCGACGCCAGACCCCCGCAGGGCAGCGGCCGTCCAGCCGCCGCTCAGTTCAGGCGGTAGCGCTCGACGCCGTCGGCATCCACTTCCTTGCGCGCTTCACCCCGCGCCACCAGGTAGTTCAGGTGCGCCAGGCTCTCGCCGGTGGCCATGCCCAGCAACTCGCCCTGGTTGTCGATCGGCCGCGCGAACAGCGCGCCGAAGACATCGATCGCCCGCTTGGGCTCGGCCAGGCTGCGGCGCAGGCGCTCCAGCCCGCGCTGATGTCCGGCGGCCAGCCGGTCCAGCCGTGCATGCACGCCGCGGAAGGGCTCGCCGTGGGCCGGCAGCACCAGCAGATCGTCGCTCAGCGTGGCGCGCAGGCGATCGATCGAGGCCAGCCAGTCGCCCAGCGGGTCGGCGTCCGGCTCGGTCGGGAACACCGAGACGTTGGACGAGATGCGCGGCAGCACCTGGTCGCCCGAGATCATCACGCCCAGTTCGTCGCACAGCAGGCAGGCATGTTCGGGCGAATGGCCGCGGCCGACGACGATGCGCCAGGCACGCCCGCCGATGGCCAGCGTCTCGCCATCGGTGAGACGGCGGAAGCTGTCGGGCAGTGCATGCAGGTACTTGCCGAAGCCGCCGAAGCGCGCGCGGTAGACGTCCAGCGCCTCGTCGGGCCAGCCGCAGTGGCGGTAGAAGCGGATCGCCTCGTCGGGCGCCTCGCGGCCGGTGTCGGCGGCCAGCGTGCGGCAGGTCAGGTATTCGAGCCGCGTCATCCACAAGCGGCACTGGAACTTGCGCGTCAACCAGCCGGCCATGCCGACATGGTCCGGGTGCATGTGGGTGACGAAGATGCGCGTCAGCCGCGCGCCCTGCGGCGTGGCGGCCAGCGGGCCGTCGGGCGCCACCAGCTGACGCCAGGCGGCCAGCGCCTCGGGCGTCTTGGTGCCGGTGTCGACGATGGCCCAGCCGGGCCCCTGCTCGTCTTCATCGGCAATCGCCCACAGGTTGATGTGGTTCAGCGCAAACGGCAGCGGCATGCGCAGCCACAGCAGCCCGGGCGCGATCTCGCGCACGCAGCCGGGCGCCGGCGGCTCGCCGCAGGGGTAGACCAGGCCGTGGTTCTCTTCCGGGCGGCTGTCGGTGCGGCCGTCGGAGGTGACGATCGGGGCGGATGCGGGGGGTGGGGACTGCGACATCCGCCGATTTTGCCGGCAAGGGCTTCACACGGCTGACGCTTGGGTGACGAACCAGGTCACCGAGCCAGAGCGGATTTCCGTCGTCGCAAGATCACTCCGGTGCTGCCAACCAGTTTTCCAGCGTCAGCGACGCGACACGCCGAAACTCACGTTCGTTGTCCGTGACCAGCGTGGCGCCGACGGCCAGAGCCTGGGCGGCAATCCAGGTGTCGTTGGCGCCAATCGGCGTGCCCTGACGCTCCAGCGCAGCGCGCACTTGCGCATAGTGGGCAATGGTCTTGTGATCGATGCCCACCAGGGGCAGACGTTCGGCCAGTTCCGCCAAGCGACCGCGGTTTCGCGGGCCGTGGGCACTCTTCTCCGCGCCAAACGCCAACTCGCCCAGCACGATGGCCGATAGGCGCAGTTGAGACAGCGGCAGCGCTTCCAGGCGTTGGCGCACTGGGGCATGCCCTTTGAGTGCAGCAATCAGGATGTTGGTGTCGAGCAGGTAGACATCTGCCATCGCTCAGTCGTCCAGCGACGGCACGTCTTCGGCGAGAGGGTCCGCCGGCACTTGCAGGTCGATGTCGTCGGCCTGCCAGAAGTCGCGAAACGCGTCCGCGGCCATCTTGGCGGGCTCGCCGGGGACCAGCCGCGC
>NZ_DATILJ010000016.1:0-83930 GCF_035476535.1 Aquabacterium sp. | reverse complement strand
TTGGTAGGCGCGATTGGACTCGAACCAACGACCCCCACCATGTCAAGGTGGTGCTCTAACCAGCTGAGCTACGCGCCTGCGAAGCCTTGAACTATAGCATGATCCTTGGCGCTATCTGCGCCGGGTGCGTCGCACGCCCGGCACCTGGGCCACCAGGCGCAGCATGGCGGCCAGGCGGTTGGCATCGCTGACCTCGATCGTGAAGGTCATGAAAGCAGTGCCGCCGGTGACATCGCGCACCGTCTGCGTGTGCACGCCGATGACGTTGAGCTTGTCCTTGCTGAACACTTCGGAGATGTCGCGCAACAGGCCGGGCCGGTCAGCGGCTTCGACCAGCACGTCCACCGGGTAGGCGGCTTCGCGATTCTTCGGCGTCTCGCCCCAGGCCACAGCGATCACGCGGTCGGGCTGTTGCGCAGCCATGTGGCGAAAGTTGGTGCAGTTGGCGCGGTGGATGGCCACGCCCTTGCCGCGCGTGACATAACCGCCAATCGCATCGGGTGGTGCAGGCCGGCAGCAGCGCGCCAATTGAGTCAGCAGCGATTCCACGCCGACCACCAGCACGCCGCCTTCGGCACCGCGCGCGCGCTTCAGCGGGATGTTGTCGGCCTCCGGCGTGGGCGGTTCGACCGGGCGCAGCAGGTTCTCGATGTGGCGCAGCGAATACTCGTCCTTGCCGACCACCTCGAACAAGGCCTCGGCACCCTTGAAGCCCAGCTGAGCGGCCAGGTCGTCGAGCTTCAGCGCGGTGCGGCCCTCGCGCTGCAGCGCCTTTTCCACCAGCTCGCGGCCTCGCGCGATGGTGACCGACATCGCCTGCGCGTTGAACCAGGCCCGCACCTTGGACCGCGAGCGGTGCGCCTTCAGGTAGCCGAGTTCGCTGTTCAGCCAATCGAGCGACGGACCGCCCTCCTTCGCCGCGATCACCTCCACCGTCTGGCCGTTGGCCAGCGGCGTGTTCAGCGGCACCATCGCGCCGTCGACGCGCGCGCCGCGGCAGCGGTGGCCCAGGTCGGTGTGCAGGCTGTAGGCAAAGTCGATCGGCGTGGCACCGGCCGGCAACTCGATCACCGTGGCCTGCGGCGTGAAGACATAGATGCGGTCATCGAAGGCCGGGCTGGTAGAGGACTCGGGCGACTGGCCGGCATAGTCGCGCTCCCAGGCCAGCAACTGGCGCAGCACGGCCTTGCGCGCCTCGGCCACGCGTTCCTCGAAATCGCCCGCCGCGCTGACACCGGCGTAGCCCTTGGCGCCGGCTTCCTTGTAGGCCCAGTGCGCCGCCACGCCATGTTCGGCGTGTTCGTGCATGGCCGCGGTGCGGATCTGCACCTCCACCGGCCGGCCGTCGTCGCACAACACCACGGTGTGCAGCGACTGGTAGCCGTTGGCCTTTGGCTTGGCGATGTAGTCGTCGTATTCGCCAGGCACGGCGCGAAAGCATTCATGCACGCGCGACAGCGCGGCATAACACGCCGGCACATCGGCCACGATGACGCGCAAGGCCCGTGCGTCGAAGACCTTTTCGATGCTCAGGCTCTTGCCCTGCATCTTCTTCCAGATGCTGTACAGGTGCTTCGGCCGACCCTGCACTTCAGCCGTTATGCCGACCGCCGCCAGGGCGTCGGCCAGGTGCTGGCGCACCTGCTGCACGCTGCGTTCGCGCTCGACGCGGGTCTGCGCCAGCTGCTGCGCCACCTGTTTGTAGAGCGCCGGCTGCAGGAAGCGAAAGGCCAGGTCTTCCAGTTCCCACTTGACTTGCCAGATGCCCAGGCGGTTGGCCAGCGGCGCAAACACCTGTTGCGTCTCCAGCGCCAGCGCGGCCGGACAGGGCTGCTTGCTGCTGGCGTACCAGCGCAGGGTCTGCAGCCGCGAGGCCAGACGCAGCAGCACCACGCGCAAGTCGCGCGAAAAGGCCAGCAGCATCTTGCGCACCCGCTCGGTCTGATGCGCATGCTGCTCGTGGTCGGCCTGGGCTTCGCGCGCGGCGCGCTGGATCTGCACCAGCTTGCGCGTGTGCACGACCAGGCTGGCGTAGCTCTCGCCGAAGGCCTTGGCGACCATCTCTTCCGGGCGCTGCAGGTAGTCGCCGGCGTAGACCAGGTAGGCCGCGGCGCGCATCGCAGGCGCGGCGCCGATGCCTTGCAGGATGGCGGACACGCCGTCGGCATGCGGCAGCGCTTCTTCGCCGGTGTCGAGCATCTGGCCGGCCAGCAGCGGCTCGGCAAAGGCCCGGGCGCGCAGCAGCGCTGCCTGGCCATGGTCTTCGGCGGCATCGGCGCCGGCTGATTCGGCATCCGACAGCTGCACGATCGCCGCGGCCGCGGCATGCGGGCCGATCGACGCGGCGCTCTGCGGCACCGCGAGGGATCCGGTCTTCATGCCGCTAGCAGGAACTCGCTGACGGCGCGCACCTGCTCGGGCTGGATCAGCGTGGGCGCATGGCCGACGCCGGCAAACTCCACCAGCTGCGCGCGCGGGCCGCGCTGCGTCATCGCCAGCGCGGTGGCATGCGACAGCAGATCGGAGTCCGCGCCGCGCAGCAGCAGCGTCGGCAAGCGCAGCTGGTCGTAGGCATGCCACAGCATGGCTTCACCGCCGCGGGCCAACTCCGGCGTGATCATGCGGAACGGCACGGCAATCGCCGGGTCGTAGTGCGGCTTGAAGCCGGCCCCATCGGGCTTGAGCTGCGGCCGTGTCATCGCCAGCCATTGTTCACGGCTGTGCGGACCGAAACTCTGCGAGATGGCCCACAGCGCATCGGCCGCCTCGTCCACCGTGGCCCAGTGCGCCGGCGCGCCGAGGTAGGTGCCGATGCGTTGCAACGAGCTGTACTCGATCGCCGGCCCGACATCGTTGAGCACCAGCCGGCGCAGCGGCGAGCCCGGCAACGCGGCCAGGCCCAGGCCGATCAGGCCGCCCATCGACGTGCCGACCCAGTCGAGCTGCTCTGCATCCAGCCGGGCCAGCAGCGTGACCATGTCGGCCACGTAGCCGGGTATCGTGTAGCCGGCAGGCTCGGCCAGCCAGTCCGATTGGCCGCGGCCCACCACATCCGGGCAGACCACGCGGTAGGTTTCACTCAAGGCTTGTGCCAAGGTGTCGAAATCGCGGCCCTGGCGCGACAGGCCATGCACGCAGATCAGCACGCGTCGATTCGACGGGTCACCCCACTGCCAGTACGCCATGCGATGCAGGCCGCGGTTGTCCAGGCACTGCACTTGCTTCAAGCGAGGTTCAGTCACGGTTCAGGCTCCTTGCTGATAATCATCTCTCAAGGAAATGTGGCTCTGCCACTTTTCTTGATCCCCTCGGGGGCGGGCCCGGCCTGCCGGGTCCCGGGGCACCCGGTTCCTTGATGGAGATTCTGATGCTCAATGGAAAAACCGCCCTCGTCACTGGCTCGACCAGCGGTATCGGCCTCGGCATGGCACTGGCCTTCGCCAAGAGTGGCGCCAATGTCATGCTCAACGGCTTTGGTGATATTGAAGCCGCGAAGGCCGAAGTGGCTGCGCTCGGTGGCCGCGTGGCCTACCACGGCGCCGACATGAGCAAGCCCGCCGAGATCGAGGCCATGGTGCAGGCCTGCGAGGCCGAGTTCGGCGCGGTGGACATCCTGGTCAACAACGCCGGCATCCAGCATGTGGCCAACATCGAAGACTTTCCGGTCGAGCGCTGGGACGCGATCATCGCCATCAACCTCAGCTCGGCCTTCCACAGCACCCGCGCAGCGTTGCCGGGCATGAAGCGGCGCAACTGGGGCCGGGTGCTGAACATCGCCTCGGTGCACGGGCTGGTGGCCTCGGCGCAGAAGTCGGCCTATGTCGCGGCCAAGCATGGCATCGTCGGCTTCACCAAGACCGCCGCGCTGGAATGCGCCACCACCGGCATCACGCACAACGCCATCTGCCCGGGCTGGGTGCTGACGCCGCTGGTGCAAAAGCAGATCGACGCGCGCGCCGCGCAGGGCGGCATCAGCAACGACGCTGCCAAGCGCGAACTGCTGGCCGAGAAGCAGCCTTCGCTGCAGTTCACCACACCAGAACAACTGGCCGAGCTGGCCTTGTTCCTGTGCTCACCCGCCGCCGACAACATCCGCGGCGTGGCCTGGAACGTCGACGGCGGCTGGGTCGCGCAATAGGCTTATCTTGGCGACATCTGGATGCTGCCATTGACGCTGACGGTGACGCTGGCCTTGCCGGCTTCGACCGGCAGGCTCTCGTCGGCCACCGCGGCCTGGGCCAGCGTGCGGCGGAATTGCGGTTGCTGGGGCGGCGGCACGGCATCGGCCTGGCCGACCGCCACTTCGCGAATGCTGTAGCCGCCGAAGCCGAATTGGCGGGCATAGTCGTCCGCCCGCGCCTTGAAGCGCTGGATGGCCTGCGCAGCGACGTCGGCCTCGACCTTCTCGCGTGATTCGCGCGACAGGCCGTAGCCGACGCGAGCCACCGTCATGCCCGGCAGCCGTCCGGTGAGCTGGCTGATCGCCGTCATGTCGCGGCCCTCCAGCACCAGTTCGGCCGTGCCCTGCCAGCCGCTGATGCCACCCTTGGGCGCATACCGCGGCGACAGCGAGAACTGGCCGGTGCGCACATCGACCTGGCCGGGCCGCGCGGCCTTGCGGGCTTCGGTCAACGCGCCGTCGAGCACCTGGCGCAGCTGCGACTGGACGACACCGGCATCGGCGCCTTCGCGCGTGACCGACAGCGTGATCATCAGCAGATCTTGCGGCACCTCGATCGTCGCCTGGGCCGACAGCGTCAGCACGTTCTGCGGCGGCGGCAGCACCTGAGCGAACGCCGGGCGGCTTGCGCCCAGCAGCGCCGCGGTCAGCGTGGCAGCCGTCAGCATCGTGCGGTGAAGGCGGATGGGTGAATGCATCGTGGTCGTCCTGGTAAGCGTGCGGGTGGATGGTACGCGGCGGCCTCTCCGGGCTCCGTGCGCGGCCCAACGGGGCCTTCCGTCAGAGTCGAATCCGCTTGACGCCGAGCCGCAAGAGTTGTAACAGTGGGTCAGGTGCCCACCGAACCCCCGCAAAAACCCCCGCACAATGCCTCTGTTACAAATTCGGAGTCCTGCATGAATGCGCCCGCCAACAACCGCGCCGACCGCATCGTCGTCGTCGATGACGATGCCCGTATCCGCGACCTGCTGCGCCGCTACCTGACGCAAGAGGGATTCGAAGTGCTGTTGGCCGAAGACGCCAAGGCACTGAACCGGCTGATGACCCGCGAGACCATCGACCTGATCGTGCTCGACCTGATGCTGCCCGGCGAAGACGGCCTGTCGATCTGCCGCCGCCTGCGCGCGGCCAACGACAGCACGCCGATCATCATGCTCACCGCCAAGGTCGAGGATGTGGACCGCATCGTCGGCCTGGAGGTCGGCGCCGACGACTACCTGCCCAAACCCTTCAACCCACGCGAACTGCTGGCCCGCATCCACGCCGTGCTGCGGCGCCGGCCGGCGCCGGAAGCGCCGGGCGCGCCGTCCAAGGAAGCGCAGATCGTGACCTTCGGGCCGTTCGAGTTCGACCTCTCGCTGCGCCGGCTGACCAAGAGCGGTGAGCAGATCGCGCTGACCACCGGCGAGTTCTCGATGCTGAAGGCCCTGGTGCGCCACCCGCGGCAGCCGCTGTCGCGCGACAAGCTGGCCCAGCTGGCCCGCGGCCGCGAGTTCGAGCCCTTCGACCGCAGCCTGGATGTGCAGGTTTCGCGCCTGCGCAAGATGATCGAGCCCGATCCCTCGCAGCCGCGCTACATCCAGACCGTCTGGGGCGTCGGTTATGTGTTCGTCCCGGACGGGGCCGCCTGATGGGCCCCCAGGCTCACTGCGTTCGCTGCCCCCCGAGTGGGCGCTCGGCGCTCTTCGGAGCGGCCGGGCGAGCGCCGAGATGACCGAAAAGCGAGCTGCTCTGAGCTTGTTCTGGCGCACCTTCTTCCTGCTCGCCCTGCTGCTGGGCGGGGGCATCTTCGCCTGGGTGCAGACCTTGCGCGCGCTGGAGTCCGAGCCGCGCGTGGTGCTGGCGGCGCAGCAGATCGCCAGCCTGGTGAACCTCTCGCGCGAGGGGCTGCGCTACGCCGACCGCATCAACCGCGTGGCGCTGGTCAAGGCGATGAAGGCCAGCGAGGCGATCCGCGTGTCGCCACGCGAGCCCGGCGACAAATGGGAACCCTTTGAAGAAGACCGTTTCACACGCAAGGTGGGCGGCGAAATCCGCTCGCGACTGGGGCCGGACACCATCGTCGCGCGCAGCGTCAACGGCGTGGCCGGGCTGTGGGTCGGCTTCACGATCGAGAACGACCCCTGGTGGCTGCAGGCCGAGGCCGCGCGCATCCACCCACTGACACGCGACACCTGGGTGGTGTGGGTCGGCATCGCGATCCTGGCCACGGTGATCGGCTCGGTGGCCATCGCCCGCGCCATCAACCGGCCGCTGCGCGACCTGTCGTTCGCCGCCAGCCGCATCCGCGGCGGCGAATACGACTCGCGGCTCGACGAGAACACGCTGACCAGCGAGATCCGCGAGGTCAACATGGGCTTCAACCGCATGGCGCGTGAACTGGCCAAGGTCGAGGAAGACCGCGCGGTGATGCTGGCCGGCATCAGCCATGACCTGCGCACGCCGCTGGCCCGGTTGCGCCTGGAAGCCGAGATGAGCGTCAGCGACGAAGAGGCCCGCCGCAACATGGCCTCCGATATCGACCAGCTCGACGCCATCATCGACAAGTTCATGGACTACGCGCGGCCCGGCGAAACCCATCTGCGTCCGGTGCACCTGTCGCAGCTGATCGACAAGGAGGCCTCGGCCTTCCGCGACCCGTCGGAGATCCAGATCACCTCCAAGGTGGCGATCGACCTGGCGGTGATGGCCGACGACATCGAACTCGGCCGGGTGTTCCAGAACCTGTTCGAGAACGCGCGCCGCTACGGCCGCACGGTGGACACGGGCATCGCCATCGTCACCGTCAGCTATGTGCGCTCGGGGCCTTGGGTCATCGTCTCGGTGCGCGACCGTGGCCCGGGCGTGGCCGCCGAGAAACTGTCGCAGCTGACCACGCCGTTCTTCCGCGGCGACGCGGCACGTACCGCTGCCACCGGCGCCGGGCTGGGCCTGGCCATCGTCGAGAAGGCGATGCAGCGCATGGGCGGCCAGGTGGAAGTGGCCAATGCGCCCGATGGCGGGCTGATGCTGCACATCCGCCTGAAGCGCTCGCCGACCTGAAGTCGCGGCACGCGGCTTGCCGTTCTTCGGCAGTCCCTATGGCTGATGTTCGACCCCTTGAAAACGCAAACAGCCGGCCCTAGATCGGCCTCATCGGGGTGGCCCGATGCCACGCCGATGCATCACCCACGGGGGACTCACGGAGTCATGAGATGAAGATTGACGACATTCGCAACGACCTCCGCCAAGGTGTCGGCAGCCTGCTGGACACCATGGCCGAGGGCTGGAACCGGCTGCGCGAAACCGCCACCGGTGCGCTGACCCGCTTCAAGCCGGCAGAGTCCGCCAACCTGCCAGCCGGCAGCGAAATCGACGACGGCGCCTACATGCCCACGCACGCCTGGGCCATGCTCGGCGGCGACGTCTACGAGGACGACAAGCGCCTGGTCGTGCGGCTCGAAGTGCCCGGCATGGACAAGAAGGACTTCCAGGTGGAAGTGCTGGGTGACAGCTTGATCGTGCGCGGCGAAAAACGCTTCGAACGCGAAAGCACCGAAGGCCGCTGGCGCGTGCTGCAGTGCGCCTACGGGCACTTCCATCGCAGCGTGCCGCTGCCGGTGGCGGTGCGCAGCGAGGAGGCCGAGGCCAGCTACAAGGACGGCGTGCTGAAGATCGTGCTGCCGAAGGCGGAAGCGGCCAAGCCGCGCGCCGTGAACATCAAGCTGGCATAGGCGGTGTCGGCGCCTGCATCAGCAGGCAGACCGCGCGTGCCTCGATGGCCCGGCCTTCACCGACCGGGCCCATTTTCTCTGCCGTCTTGGCCTTGACGTTGACGCAGGCCACCGGCAGGCCCAGCGCCTTGGCGATGGCCTCACGCATCGCCGGGATGTGCGGTGCCATCTTCGGTGCCTGGGCCACGATGGTCGAATCGACATTCGCGACGCTCCAGCCGGCCATGCTGACGCGACGATCGGCTTCAGCCAGCAGTTGCAGCGAATCCGCGCCCTGGAACGCCGGGTCGGTGTCGGGGAAATGCTGGCCGATGTCGCCCAGGCCGGCGGCGCCGAGCAATGCATCGGTGATGGCATGCAGCAAGGCGTCGGCATCCGAATGACCTTGCAGGCCGTGGCTGTGCGGGATGGTGATGCCACCCAAAATGAGCGGCCTTCCGGTCACCAGCGCGTGGCTGTCCCAGCCTTCGCCGATGCGCATCGCAGTTCCGTTCATCGAGTGCTCCCGTTCATGAAAAATCTCGGCCGCGCGCGGCCAGCAGGCGCGCCGCCAGTGAAAAATCCGCCGGCCAGGTGAGCTTGAAGTTCTCCATCTCGCCGGCCACCAACTTGGGTGACCAGCCCAGGGCCTCGACGGCGCTGGATTCGTCGGTCACCGCGCTGTCGGCCGCCGCCAGCGCCGGGCGCAGCAGTCCCAGGCGGAACATCTGCGGGGTCTGCGCAGCCCATTTGTCGCTGCGATCAAGGGTGTTGGCCACGCGCCCATCTTGCGCCTGCTTCAAGGTGTCCGCCAGCGGCAGGGCCAGCAGGCCGCCCACTTCGTCGTCGGCGCAGGCGTCGATCAGCCGGTCGACCCACTCGGCGCGCAGCAGGCAGCGCGCGGCGTCGTGCACCAGCACCCAGTCATGCGGCTGCGCGCCGCGGGCCAGCAGCTCGTCCAGGCCCTGGGCCACGGTTTGTGCGCGGGTCTCGCCGCCGCAGCGCGCCAGCCATTGCCGTTCGCCACCGAAGCCGGGCACGGCGGCCTCGAATTGGCCATCGTCGGGCGCCAGCACCACCAGCGTGGCGGCCAGCCGGCTGACCTGGGCCAGCGCCGCCAGCGTGTGCGCCACGAGCGGCCGGCCTGCCAGCCATGCATACTGCTTGGGCCCCGCTGCCCCGGCGCGGGCCCCGATCCCGGCGCAAGGCACCAGCGCATACAACTGCGGCGCGGTGCCGATGGCGAAAGAAGTCATGCGCGGGATTCTAGAATCCACCCCAGGAGACGCCCCGTTGCCCGTGCAGCGGGGCGCATGTTTTTCCCCAGTCCATGCAGCGACCTTCGATTGCGCCCGGTAAGCGCTACACCCTGCCCCGCCCCATCGGCTCGGGCGATGCGCTGCTGTTGGCGCGGCTGGCGCAGGACCGCAAGGCAGAAGGCAAGCTGCTGGCCATCGTCACCGCCGAGCCGGCCGACGCGCAGCGCCTGGCCGACGAACTGCCCTTCTTCGCGCCGGGCCTGCGCACCACCATCTTCCCGGACTGGGAAACGCTGCCCTACGACACCTTCTCGCCGCACCAGGACCTGATCTCCGAGCGCCTGGCCACACTGTGGCGCATCCACCAGCGTGAGGCGGACGTTGTGCTGCTGCCGGCCACGACCGCCTTGACGCGGCTGGCCCCGCCCAGCTTCCTGGCCGGCACCACCTTCGAGTTCAAACAGAAGACCCAGCTCGACGAAGCGGGCCTGCGCGCCCAATTGACGCTGGCCGGCTACAACCACGTCAGCCAGGTCGTCTCGCCCGGGGAATACGCCGTGCGCGGCGGGCTGATCGACCTGTTCCCGATGGGCTCGCCGGTGCCTTACCGGGTCGACCTGTTCGACAACGAGGTCGATTCGATCCGCACCTTCGACCCCGACAGCCAGCGCAGCCTGTACCCCGTGCCCGAAGTGCGCCTGCTGCCGGGCCGCGAGTTCCCGATGGACGACGCGGCACGCACGACCTTCCGCGCCCGCTGGCGCGAGAAGCTCGACGGCGATCCGACCAAGAGCCGCATCTACAAGGACATCGCGCAGGGCATCGCCACCGCCGGCATCGAGTACTACCTGCCGCTGTTCTTCGCGCAGACCGCGACGATCTTCGACTACCTGGGCAGCCAGGCCATGCTGGTCCTGCATGGCGAAGTCGACGCCGCGCTGGAACACTTCTGGGTCGACACGCGCGAACGCCACCGCTTCCTGAGCGCCGATCCGGACCGGCCGATCCTGGCGCCGGAGGACATCTTCCAGCGCGCCGACGAGTTCTTCGCCAACACCGGTGCCCTGGCGACGCTCGCTTTGCGCGGTAGCGATCCGGTCGACTGGGCGCGGCCGCTGCCCGATGTCGCGGTCGACCGCGGTGCCACCGAGCCCTTGTCGCTTCTGGGCAAGCACCTGGACTCGACGCCCTACCGCGTGCTGGTCGTCGCCGAAAGCGAAGGCCGGCGCGAAAGCCTGCTGGAGCTGCTGCGCGACCACAAGATCGACCCGCCCAGTGTCGCCACACTGGCCGAGTTCGAGGCCAGTGACGAGAAGGTGGCGATCACCGCGGCGCCGCTGGCCGCCGGCTTCTTCTGGCACGAGCCTGCCGACGGCAAGGCGATCCAGTTCTTCACCGAGACCGAACTCTTCGCCAGCACGCCGCAAGCGCGGCGTCGGCGCAAGCAGGAGCAGACCAGCAGCGTCGATGCGCTGATCAAGGACCTGTCGGAGCTGAAGATCGGCGACCCGGTGGTGCATGCCAACCATGGCATCGGACGCTATCTTGGTCTGGTCAATATCGACCTGGGCGAAGGCGCCAGTGAGTTCCTGCACCTCGAGTACGCCGACAAGGCGGAACTCAAGGTGCCGGTGTCGCAGCTGCACATGATCAGCCGCTACACCGGCGTCAGCGCCGACGAAGCGCCGCTGCACAGGCTCGGCTCGGGTGCCTGGGAGAAGGCCAAGCGCAAGGCCGCCGAACAGGTGCGTGACACGGCTGCCGAACTGCTGAACCTGTACGCCCGCCGCGCCGCGCGCGAAGGCTACGCACACCGCTTCTCCGCGCACGACTACGAAGCCTTCGCCGCCAGCTTCGGCTTCGAAGAGACCCCGGACCAGCGTGCCGCGATCCACGCTGTGATCCAGGACATGATCAGCCCGCAGCCCATGGACCGCCTGGTCTGCGGCGATGTCGGCTTCGGCAAGACCGAAGTGGCCTTGCGCGCCGCCTTCGTTGCGGTGCACGGCGGCAAGCAGGTGGCGCTGCTGGCACCCACCACGCTGCTGGCCGAGCAGCACTACCAGACGCTGGTCGACCGCTTCGGCAAGTGGCCGATCAAGGTGGCCGAGCTGTCGCGCTTCCGCTCGCCGAAAGAAGTCAAGCTGGCGCTCGAAGGCATGGCCAACGGCACGGTGGACATCGTCGTCGGCACGCACAAGCTGCTGAGCCAGGACATCAAGTACAAGCGCCTGGGCCTGCTGATCATCGACGAGGAACACCGCTTCGGCGTGCGCCACAAGGAAGCCATCAAGGCCATGCGCGCCGAGGTCGATGTGCTGACGCTCACCGCCACGCCGATCCCGCGCACCTTGGGCATGGCGCTCGAAGGCCTGCGCGATCTGTCGGTCATCGCTACCGCGCCGCAGCGCCGGCTGGCGATCAAGACCTTCGTGCGCAACGAGGGCAACAGCGTGATCCGCGAAGCGGTGCTGCGCGAGCTCAAGCGCGGCGGCCAGGTCTACTTCCTGCACAACGAGGTCGAGACCATCGCCGCGCGGCGCTACCGGCTGGTCGAGCTGCTGCCCGAAGCGCGCATCGCCATCGCCCACGGCCAGATGCCCGAGCGCGAGCTGGAAGCGGTGATGCGCGATTTCGTTGCGCAACGCCACAACGTGCTGCTGTGCTCGACGATCATCGAGACCGGCATCGATGTGCCCAGTGCCAACACCATCGTGATGTCGCGCGCCGACAAGTTCGGCCTGGCGCAGCTGCACCAACTGCGGGGCCGCGTCGGCCGCAGCCACCACCAGGCCTACGCCTACCTGCTGGTGCCCGACACCGAGACGCTGACCAAGCAGGCCCAGCTGCGGCTGGACGCGATCCAGAGCATGGAGGAACTCGGCTCGGGCTTCTACCTGGCGATGCACGACCTGGAGATCCGCGGCGCCGGCGAGGTGCTGGGCGAGCACCAGAGCGGCAACATGCAGGAGGTCGGCTTCCAGCTCTACAACGACATGCTGGGCGAAGCCGTCAGCGCGCTGAAGGCCGGCCGCGAGCCGGACCTGCTGTCGCCCACCGGCGTGTTCGGTGGCGCCACCGAGATCAACCTGCACGCGCCGGCGCTGCTGCCCGACGCCTACTGCGGCGATGTGCACACCCGCCTGAACCTCTACAAGCGCCTGGCCACCGCCGAACGGCCCGAGCAGCTGGAGCTGATGCTCGAAGAGATCACCGACCGCTTCGGCAAGCTGCCGGCCCAGGGCCAGACCCTGTTCGACACCCACCGGCTGCGCGTGATGGCCAAGCCCTACGGCGTGCAGAAGATCGACGCCAACCCGAAGCTGATGAGCATCACCTTCAAGCCGAATCCGCCAGTGGACGCGATGCGCATCATTGAATTGGTGCAGAAGCACCGCCATATCAAGCTGGCCGGCAACGACAAGCTGCGCATCGAGCGCGAGATCGCCGACCCGAAGGACCGCGCCCAGTTCATCCGCGATGTGCTGCGCGCGCTGGGCCAGCCCAGCCCTGCCAAAGCCTGAGGCGCCCTGCGCCTGGAGACCGCATGACCGATTCAGAATCCCCCGGCGCTGTGCCAGACAAACCGCGGCGCGGCCTGGTCCGCCGCTTCTTCGGCGGCCTGTGGTGGATGGTGGATGGCAGCCGCAAGCTGGTGCTGAACCTGCTCTTCCTGCTGATCGTCGGCGTGCTGCTGTTCGGCTGGCTGCGCAGCGGCCCGCCGCCGCTGCAGGACAAGACCGTGCTGGTGATGCGCCTGGGTGGCCCGCTGGTCGAGCAGCGTTCCGGCAGTGCCCGCGACCGCGCGATGAAGCAGGTGCGCGGCGAACCTGATGCACAAGTGCAGTTGCGCGATGTGCTGCGCGTGCTGGACGCTGCGGCCACCGACCCCAAGATCAGCAGCGTGCTGCTGGTGCTGGACGACTATGCCGGCGGCGGCCTGCCGAACCAGCGCGAGTTCGTGGCCGCGCTGCAGCGCTTCAAGCAGGCCAGCGGCAAGAAGGTGGTGGCCTGGGGCGCCGGCTACGACCAGCGCCAGTACTTCGTCGCCGCGCACGCCGACGAAGTGCTGATGCACCCGATGGGCGCGGTCTACCTGCAAGGCTTCGGCAGCCTGCGCAACTACTACCGCGAAGCCTTCGATCGCCTGGGCGTCAGCGCCAACGTCATCCGTGCCGGCAAGTACAAGAACTTCGGCGAGCCGTATTTTGCGTCGGCCCCGTCGAAGGAAACGCTGGAAGCCGATGCCTCGCTGTACGACGCACTGTGGGCCGTCTACACCGACGCCGTGGAAACCGCGCGCAAGCTGCCGGCCGGCAGCATCGCGCGCGGCATCGAGACGGTCAGTGATCAGTTGCAGGCCGCCGGTGGCGACACCGCCAAACTCGCGCTGCAGACCAAGCTGGTCGATGGCCTGAAGACGCAGGATGAGATGCGCGAGATCATGATCCAGCGCGGCGCGCGGGACAGCGCCAACAAGTCGACCTTCCGTCAAATCCACTACGGCGACTACCTGTCGCGCCTGCCGGTATCGCCGATCGGCGGCGATGCTGTGGGCGTGATCGTCGCCGAAGGCTCGATCAGCGATGGCGAAGCGCCCCCCGGCGCCATCGGCGGCCGCTCGACCGCAGATCTGGTGCGCCAGGCGCGCGAGGACGACAAGGTCAAGGCCATCGTGTTGCGTGTGCGCTCGCCCGGTGGCAGCGTGTTCGGCTCGGAGCTGGTGCGCCGCGAACTGGAACTCACCCGCGCGGCGGGCAAGCCCATCGTCGTGTCGATGGGCGATGTGGCGGCCTCGGGCGGCTACTGGATCTCGATGGCCTCCGACGAAGTCATCGCCGACGTGGCCACCGTCACCGGCTCGATCGGGGTGTTTGCGATGCTGCCCACCGCCGATGGCCTGGTGGCCAAGCTGTCGGTGCACACCGGTGGCTACGGCACCACCTGGCTGGCCAATGCCTACGACCCGCGCAAGCCCATGGACCCACGCTTCGCCGGCCTGGTGCAGGCCGGTGTCAGCCACATCTACAGCGACTTCACCCGCCGCGTGGCCCAGGCGCGCAAGAGCACGCCGGAGAAGATCGACGAGGTGGCGCAGGGCCGGGTCTGGACCGGCCAGCAGGCCAAGGAGCGCGGCCTGGTCGACCGCGTCGGCAGTTTCAGCGATGCGCTGGAGTCCGCCGCGACGCGCGCCAAGCTGGCCAAGGGCTACCGCACGGTCTACATCGAACGTGATCAAGGCCGGCTGTCGCGGCTGATCAGCCTGTTCAACACCAGCGCCGCCGGCGCGGTGGACGGTGCTATCGCACAATGGACGCAGCAGCTGGCCGGCCCCGCCGCGTTGGTGCCCGAACCGCTGCGCCAGATGCAGGCCGAGATGGCCTGGCTCGCTGAGCTGAGCAGTCAACACCAGCCGTTTTCCGCCGTGATCCACTGCCTTTGCACGCCCCCATGACTGCAGTTGAATTCGCCCCTGGGCTGTTTGCGCGCGGCGTCGCGCCGCCGCTGCCCTTGTCGGACTACCGGCTGGTGGCTTTCGACATGGACTCGACGCTGATCAACATCGAATGCGTGGACGAGATCGCCGCGATGGCCGGCCGCAAGGCCGAGGTGGCGGCAATCACCGAAGCGGCGATGCGCGGCGAGATCACCGACTACAAGGAAAGCCTGCGACAGCGCGTGGCCCTGCTCAAGGGCGTGCCGGAAGCGGCGCTGGCGCAGGTGTATTCGCAGCGCTTGCAACTGAACCCCGGCGTCGAGCAGTTCGTGCGCGCGCTGCAAGCGGCGGGCCTGAAGACCTTGCTGGTCTCGGGCGGCTTCACCTTCTTCAGCGAGCGCATCCGCCACCGCCTGGGTCTGGACTTCGCCCGGGCCAACGTGCTGGAGATCGCCGACGGCGCGCTCACCGGCCGGCTGGTCGAGCGGCCCTGGGGCGATATCTGCGACGGCAACGAGAAGCGCCGCGTGCTGATGGAGGTCTGCGAGCTGATGGGCATCGGCACCGAACGGGCCATCGCGGTGGGCGACGGCGCGAACGACCTGCCGATGATGTCAGTGGCCGGCCTGTCGATCGGCTACCACGGCAAGCCCGCCGTGCGCGAGCAGGCGATGATCTCGATCGAACAAGGCGGCATGGACCGCGCGCTGGAGTTGTTCAATTGTCGAGGTTGAACACCAGTTGCACCGCGTGCACGCGGGATTCCGGCACCGGGTCATAACGCCACTGACGCACGGCCTCCAGCACGATCGGGTCCAGCATCTTGTTGCTGGTGGCGCGGATGTCGAGGTCGCTGACCGAACCGTCGACGTTGACCTTGAACACCACTGTGACCTCGCTGTTCGGCTTCAGCCGCGTGCGCACGCGTTGCGGAAGCTCGGGCTCGATGTAGCGCACGAGTTTCAGCGGCGCCTCCACGGCACGTGCGGCGGGCGCTGCGGCGAGTGGCGATGCGCTGGCCACGGCTTGCTCGTCGGCCGTCGTTGCCGGCGCTGGGGCCGGGCTTGCCGCCGCCGTGGTAGGCGCTGGCGCTGCGGTCACAACGCTGGGGGCGGCCACCGACGCCGTCACCCCTGAATTGACCGGCGGCGACGGCGACGCACTCGACGTCTGGGCCGTGGCTGGCGTGGCTTGTGCTGGCGGGCCGGCCTGTGCGGTGGGCGGACTGGCCTGCGCCTGCGATGGCGAAGCCAGTTGCGGCAAGGGCTGCACGCGCTCGGTAACGCCGCCGGACGGTGGCGTGACGGTCGCTGCCCGGTTGACGGCACTGCGGGCCGTGGCCACCGGTGCACTGACGGCCGGCGCCGCGGGTGCGGCCGCGGCGTCAGCGGGCTTGCCGCCCTTCTTGACCTGGCTGGCCTCGATGATCATGCGCAGTGGATTCGCGGCATCGCGCCTCGCGCGTTCCATGCGTTCGGCATTCGCGGCGCTGTCGGCGGATTGCGCCATGGCCACACCGATGAAGCAGCATCCTGCTGCTACCGATACAACTCTCTTCAAGAAGGCCTCCCGAACGACGCTTGTGACGCCGAAGCGGGGCCGCAAGGCCCCAGCTTTGTTGTGGGTCGCATTTTATGGACCCACCGAGGACACAGAGACGCACCCGCCGCAGCGACCGGCGCGATCTGGCGGGCATATGCCTCAGCTGTTGCCGCTTCCGCCGGACCGCCTCAGCAAGCCGACCACGAGCAGCAGCACCACGGCGCCGAGCACCGAGCCGATGAATCCCGCCCCCTGGCCGGCGCTGTACCAGCCCAGCGCCTGGCCGATGAAGCCGGCAACAAACGATCCCGCGATGCCCAGCACCGCCGTCAGGATGATGCCCAGGCTCTGCGTGCCCGGCAGCACGGCGCGGGCGATCAGCCCGACCACGAAGCCAATGATCGCCATCCACACATAGTGCATAGAACCTCCTCAAGTCGCGCGATTGTGAGAATTCGCCGCGCCGCGACGCAGCGGTGAAACCCCATTGTGGGGTCACGCGCCCCATGCTTGGGTCGCGTGGTTTGTGGCCTCAACTTGTCAGTTGCTGCCAGGCTTTTTCCAACCGCTTGGCACTGACGGGTTGGGGCGTACGCAATTCCTGTGCAAACAGGCTGACGCGCAGTTCTTCCAGCAACCAGCGGTATTCGTCGAGCCGCGCATCGCTGCTGCCCTTCAGTTCGGCCATGCGGCGCAGGTAGCGCTGCTCCAACGGGCGCAACTCGCCCAGGCGCTGGGCATCGCGCGCCGGGTCGGTGCGCAGCTTGTCCAGCCGCAGCGTGATGGCTTTCAGGTAGCGCGGCAGGTGCTGCAGCTGGGCCCAGGGCGTCTGCAGCACGAAGCGTTTCGGCACCAGGCGCTGCAGCTGCGCACTGATGTCGTCGGCCACGTCCTTGCCTGGCCGGCTGTCCTTCAGCTTGCGCTGGGCCGTGGCGAACTCGGTCAGCACCACGCCGGCCTGGCGTGCCACTTCCTGCGCGATCAGGTTCAGGCGGCTGCGGCCCTCTTCGAGCCGCAGCTTGAACAAGGCCTCGTTGGTCGGCAAGGGGTCACCGAGGAATGCGCGGTCCAGTGCCACGTCGATGACTTGCGCGCGCAATTCCTCGGCGGTGCCACCGCCCGACCCGTCGGGCGAGCGCCCGACCTGCATGTAGGCCACCGCCATCTTCTGCAGATCGGGGATGTTCTTTTCCAGATACTTCAGCGGCTCCTTGATCGCCAAGGCCACCAGCCGGCGCAGGCCGGCGCGGTGCCTGGCGGCCGCGACATCGGGCTCGTCGAAGACTTCGATCTCGACGTGAGTCTCACGATCGATCAGCGCCGGGAAGCCGACCAGGGTCTGCGCGCCCTTGCGGATTTCCATCAGCTCGGGCAGTTCGCCGAAGGTCCAGGCGGTGTAGGTGGCGGGCGGCACAGCAGGCGCCTCGGCAGCCGGCGCCGCACGCTCTGCCTTCTTCGCCGATGACGCCGCGCCATCGGACGGCTCGGGCGCTGGCGCCGGTACCAGCTTCAGCGCTGCCAGCGCCTGGAAGGCCGATCGTGCCTGACCACCGAGTTCAGCCTTCAGCGTCGGAAGATGGCGCCCCAGCCCCAGCTGCCGGCCATGTTCATCGACGACGCGGAAGTTCATGAACAGGTGGGGCTGCAGCATGTCGAGCTTGAAGTCATTGCGCAGCACGGCGATCTGCGTACGCTCTCGCACGGCCTTCAGCAGCACCTCCATCAGCGCGCCATGCGCAAAGGGGTGCAGCTCGATGAACTCGGCGACGAACTCCGGCAGCGGCACCAGCCGCGAACGCGGCTTCTGGTGCAGGCTCTTGAGCAATGCGGTCACTTTGCCCGCCAGCATGCCCGGCACCAGCCATTCGCAGCGCTCGTCGCTGACCTGGTTCAGCGCGTAGATCGGCACCGACACCGTCACGCCATCCTTGGCATCGCCCGGCTCGTGCAGATAGCTCGCCGCACAGTCCACACCGCCGAGGCGGATCGTCTTCGGGAACGCGGCCGTGGTGATGCCGGCGGCCTCATGCCGCATCAGCTCGTCGCGCGTCAGGAACAAGAGCTTGGGCTGGCGCTTGCACTCCTCGCGGTACCAGCGCTCCAGGCCGTGGCCCGAGCAGACATCGGCCGGCAACTGCTGGTCGTAGAACGCGAAGATCAACTCGTCGTCGACCAGCACGTCCTGCCGCCGCGACTTGTGTTCCAGCTCCTGCACCTGCGTCACCAGCTTCTGGTTGTGCGCCAGGAACGGCAGCTTCGATTCCCAATCGCCTTCCACCAGTGCGGCGCGGATGAACATCTCGCGCGCGGCCTTCGGGTCGAGCTTGCCGAAGTTCACGCGGCGGTTGCTGTAGACGACGATGCCGTACAGCGTCGCGCGTTCCAGCGCCACCACCTCGGCCGCCTTCTTCTCCCAGTGCGGGTCCAGCAGTTGCAGCTTCAGCAGGTGGCCGGCGATGGCCGGAATCCAGGTCGGCTCGATCTGCGCCAGGCCGCGGCCGTACAGCCTAGTGGTCTCGACCAGTTCCGCGGCGATCAGCCAGCGGCCCGGCTTCTTCGACAGGTGCGCGCCCGGGTGCCGCCAGAACTTGATGCCGCGCGCACCGAGGTACCACTCCTCGTCGTCGCTCTTCTGGCCGACGTTGCCGAGCAGGCCGGCCAGCATCGCCAGGTGCAGTTGCTCGTAGGTGGCCGGGCTGCCGTTCAGGCGCCAGCCGTGCTCGGCGACGACGGTGTGCAGCTGCGTGTGGATGTCGCGCCATTCGCGCACGCGGCGCGGGCTGACGAAGTTCTCGCGCAACAGCTGTTCCTGCTTGCGATGCGATAACTTGTGAACTGCCGAGGCGCCTTCGGCGCCGTGGCCGTGGCCGTGGCCACCACGTACATCTTCGAGCCACTTCCACAGCTTCAGGTAGCCGATGAATTCCGACTTCTCGTCATCGAACTTCTTGTGCTTCTCATCCGCCGCCTGCGCCAGCTCCATCGGCCGGTCACGCACGTCCTGCACGCTCAGCGCCGACGCAATGATCAGCACCTCGTTCAGCGCCTGGCGGTCGCGCGCCTCGAGGATCATGCGGCCCACGCGCGGGTCCAGCGGCAGCTTGGCCAGTTCCTGGCCGATGGGGGTCAATTCGTTGTCGTCATCGACGGCGTTCAGCTCGCCGAGCAGCGCGTAGCCATCGGCAATCGCCTTCGCGCGCGGCGGCTCGAGGAAGGGGAACTGCTCGACCGTGCCCAGGTGCAGGCTCTTCATGCGCAGGATCACGCCGGCCAATGACGAGCGCAGGATCTCGGGGTCGGTGAATTTCGGCCGGCCGAGAAAATCCTTCTCGTCATAGAGCCGGATGCAGATGCCGTTGGCCACGCGGCCGCAGCGGCCGGCACGCTGGTTGGCGGCGGCCTGCGCGATCGGCTCGACCTGCAACTGCTCGACCTTGCTGCGGTAGCTGTAGCGCTTGATGCGCGCCAAGCCCGAATCGACGACGTAGCGGATGCCGGGCACCGTCAACGAGGTCTCGGCGACGTTGGTGGCCAGCACGATGCGCCGGCCGTTGCCGGTCTCGAACACGCGGTCCTGCTCGGCCTGCGACAGCCGCGCGAACAGCGGCAGGATGTCGGGCTGCGGGCCGCTGCGGTGCTGTTGCGCCAGGTGCTTGCGCAGGTGGTCGGTGGCGTCGCGGATCTCGCGTTCACCGGGCAGGAAGACCAGGATGTCGCCCGAGCCTTCGCGCCAGAGTTCGTCCACCGCATCGGCGATGGCTTCGTCGAGGCCGTAGTCACGGCTGTCCTCGAAGGGCCGCCAGCGCTGTTCCACCGGAAACAGCCGGCCCGAGACTTGAATGACCGGCGCGGGCCCGCGGATCGACGCGAAGTGGTTGGCGAAGCGATCGGCATCGATCGTCGCCGAGGTCACGATGATCTTCAGGTCCGGCCGGCGCGGCAGCAGCTGGCGCAGGTAGCCGAGCAGGAAATCGATGTTCAGGCTGCGCTCGTGCGCCTCGTCGATGATCAGCGTGTCGTAGGCGCGCAGATCCGGGTCGCCCTGGGTCTCGGCAAGCAGGATGCCGTCGGTCATCAGCTTCACCGAGGCGCCGGGCTGCAGCCGGTCCTGGAAGCGCACCTTGTAGCCCACCACCTCGCCAAGCGGTGAGTTCAGCTCCTCGGCGATGCGCTTGGCCACGCTGGACGCGGCAATGCGCCGCGGCTGGGTGTGGCCGATCAGCCCGCGGCCGCCGGCACCGAAGCCGCGACCCAGTTCCAGTGCGATCTTCGGCAACTGCGTGGTCTTGCCCGAACCGGTTTCGCCGCAGACGATGACCACCGGGTTGTCGCGAATGGCACGCGCGATCTCCTCGCGCCGGCCTGAGACCGGCAGCGATTCGGGGTAGGTGATGGGCGGCACCGGATTGGCCGGGCGCGGCGGTCGCGAAGGACCAGCGGCGCGTGGCGGCCGCAGCGGCCGCGGGGGGCGGACAGGCGAATTCACGAGGCGCGGATTATCCGCGTTCAGTGCGGACCTCGGGTGCGGCAGCGCCAACGGCCTGCGGTGCGGGTCCGCTGATAAGTTCGGCCACCGTCATGCTCGCCACGCCGGCGCGTTGGCGGAACGCCGCCGAGTTCTGGCGCTCGGTGAGCAACAAGCGGTCCACCAGCGGTTCGGCGCGCACTTGTTGCGGGTCGATCAGCAGCACCAGGCGCTTGGCGCCGCCTTCGTCGAGGCGGCCGCACCAGTCCATCGCCATCAGCGTGTCCGCCACCGGCTCCACCTGCAGCGGGTCGACGCGCAGGCTGCCGGCCAGCTGATCAAGGCTCAGCCCGCGCTGGGATTCGCTGCGCGCCGCCTCCAGCAGGCGCAGCACCGACAGCGCCAGCGCAAAGCGCTCGCCCGGCCGGTCAGGCAGGCGCACCACGCGCATCGCCAGGCTGGGTGCATAGGCGGCGATCACCGCACCCAGCAGCACGATGACCCAGCCGAGGTAGATCCACAGCAGGAAGATCGGCACGGTGGCGAAGGCGCCATACACCACCGAGTAGGTCGGCACCACGGCCACGTACCAGCCCAGCACACGTTTGGCGACCTCGAAACCGATCGCGACAAAAAGCCCGCCCGCCCACGCATGGGCCGCGTGCACATGGGTGTTCGGCACGTAGCGGAACAGCGCCGTCATGCCGGCCGCCAGCAGCGTGAACTCGATCAAGCCGAACAACAGCGTCAAACCGCCCGGCAGCTCGTTGACCAGGCCGCGGCCTGCGGAAATAGCATATGAAGTGAGCGTTAAACTGACGCCAAGCAGCAGCGGCCCCAGCGTCAGCGCGGCCCAGTACATCATCACCCGTTGGGCCAGCGGCCGCGGCTTGGAGACACGCCAGATGCCGTTCAACGTGCGGTCGATCGTGAACACCAGCGCCAGCGCGGTCAGTCCCAGCACCACCAGGCCGACGGTGCCGAGCCGGCTGGCCTTGCCGGCGAACTGCGTCAGCGCCGACATCACCGGCCGCGCGATGGTGTCCGGCACCAGGCTCTGCAGCAGGTACTGCTGCAGCGCGCCCTGGAAGCGCGCGAACATTGGAAAGGCCGAGAACAGCGCCAAGGTGACCGTCACCAGCGGCACCAGCGCGATCAGCGTGGTGAAGGTCAGGCTGCTGGCCGTGAGGCCCAGGCGGTCATCGCGGAAGCGCAGGCGCAGCGTGCGCGCCGTGTCGTACCACGGCCAGGTGCGCAGCGTGCCGAGCAGCTGCGCCAGGTGGCGCTTGAAGCGCAGCGGTACCAGTTCCATCGTGGCCATGTGGCTATCATGCCAGCCGTGACTTCCCTGCCTGCTGCCGTGCCCGGCGCGCCCACCCTCCCCGCCCCCTCCACCCCACCGGATGCCTTCGTGCGCGGCACCCGCATCGTGGCGGTGGCCAGCCTGCTGGCGATGATCGTGCTGGGCCTGGCCTGGGAGCTGTGGCTGGCGCCCACCGGGCAGCGCACCTGGGCCCTGAAGGTGCTGCCGCTGGCGCTGCCGCTGGCCGGGCTGCTGAAGCACCGGCTCTACACCTACCGCTGGGTCAGCCTGCTGGTCTGGCTTTACTTTGCCGAGGGCATCGTGCGCGCCACCAGCAGCCAAGGCCCGGTGGTCTGGCTAGCCTGGGGCCAGGTGCTGTTGTGCGTGCTGCTGTTCGGCGCCTGCGCCGCGCATGTGCGCTGGCGGCTGGCCCAGGTGAAGGCCAAGACCCTCGCGAAGGAGTCCGCATCATGACCATGGCATTGCTTGATGCGCTGCGCAGCGCGCTCGGGTCGGCACATGTGCTGCACGACGGCGACCTCTCTGCCTGGGAGCTGGACTGGCGCAAGCGTTGGCGTGGCAAGGCGCTGGCCGTCGTGCGGCCCGGCAGCACGGCGGAGGTGGCAAAGGTGCTGCGGCTGTGCGCCGAGCACGGGGCTTGCATCGTGCCGCAGGGCGGCAACACCGGCTTGGTGGGTGGCGGCGTGCCGGACGCCAGCGGCGAACAAGTGCTGCTGAGCCTGGGGCGTTTGAACCGCGTGCGCACCCTCGATGCGGCGAATCTGACCATCACCGTCGAGGCCGGCATGGTGCTGCAAGCCCTGCAACAAACGGCTGCGGACGCCGGCCTGCTGTTTCCGCTGAGCCTGGCCGCCGAGGGCAGCTGCACGATCGGCGGCAACCTGGCCACCAACGCCGGCGGCACCCAGGTGCTGCGCTATGGCAATGCGCGCGAGCTGTGCCTGGGGCTGGAAGTGGTCAACGCTGCCGGCGAGGTATGGGACGGCCTGACCGGCCTGCGCAAGGACAACACCGGCTACGACCTGCGCGACTTGTTCATCGGCAGCGAAGGCACCCTGGGCGTCATCACCGCGGCAACGCTGAAACTTTTCCCGCAACCCGCCGCCAGCCTGACCGCGCTGGCCAGCTGCGACAGCCTGGCGAACTGCGTGGCGCTGCTGGGCCGGGCGCAGGCCCGGCTGGGTGCCGGCCTCACCGGTTTCGAAGTGATGGGCCAGTTCGCGCTGGACCTCGTGCGCCAGCATTTCCCGCAGCTGCCGCAGCCGCTGCCGCCCTCCCCCTGGACGGTGCTGCTGGAATACGCCGACACCGAAGGCGAAAGCCAGGCCCGGCAGCGCTTCGAGGCGCTGCTGGAATCGGCGCTGGAGGACGAATTGATCAGCGACGCCGCGGTGGCCGAAAGCCTGGCCCAATCCGCCGCGCTGTGGCATCTGCGTGAGTCGATCCCGCTGGCGCAGAGCGAAGAAGGGCTGAACGTCAAGCACGACATCGCGTTGCCGGTGTCGGCGATTCCCGAGTTCTGCGACAGCACCGACGCGGCGCTGCGTGCCACCTTCCCCGGTGTGCGCCTGGTCAACTTCGGCCACCTCGGCGACGGCAATCTGCACTACAACGTGCAAGGCCCGGCGGGCAGTACCGCCAACGAGTTCCTGGCGCAGCACGAACACGACATCAACCAACTGGTGTTCGACGCGGTACAGGCTTGCGGCGGCTCGTTCTCGGCCGAACATGGCATCGGCGCGCTGAAACGCGACGAACTGGCGCAGCGAAAGTCCGGCGTCGCGCTGGGCATGATGCGGGCCATCAAGCAGGCGCTGGATCCGCACAACCGGCTGAACCCGGGGCGGGTGCTCTAGTATGCAACCGGAGCGGCCTCGTACGGGGCCGCGGCGGCTTAATGTGCCGGACCGTCCAGGCCGGTGGGCAGCGGCAGCTGCATCACGTCGATGCCTTCATCCGCCAGTTCCGCGCGCTGCTCGGCCGTGGCCTGGCCGCGGATGCCGCGCTGTTCAGTTTCGCCATAGTGGATGCGTCGCGCTTCTTCGGTGAATCGCGCGCCGACGTCCTCGGTGTTGCGCATCACATGCTGCACGGCCTGCAGCCACATCGCTTCCAGCGAGGCTTCGGGCGGCGGCTGCACCACCGGCCCGGGCTTGTCGGGCGCGGGCCCGGCCTGCGGGGTCGCGGGGCTCGGCTCTCGCGCGCCGGACAGGTTCAGGCGCGGCGCTGACGGCAACCGCGTGATGCTGCTGTCGCTGCACAGCGGGCAGGCGACCAGGCCCCGCGCGTTCTGGTCGACGAAGGCGTCTTCCGAGGCAAACCAGCCCTCGAAACCATGGCCATGCGCGCAGCGCAGGTTGAATACCTTCATGCTGTGGCGATTATCGGCGCGCCTTCGGCGACCCCGGCCGGCACAGGCTCAGGTGGCCAGCGTCTTCAGGATCGCATCGCGGCACATTGCCATCAGGCCACCCGGCAGCAGGCCGAGGCCCAGCACCGCCAGGCCGTTGACCGCCAGCAGCGCGCTGATGCCATTGCTCTGCAGCGGCACGGTGCTGTCCTTGGGCTCGTCGAAGTACATCACCTTGACGACCCGCAGGTAGTAGAACGCGCCGATCAGCGACAGCAGCACCGCCACCACCGCCAGCCAGATGTAGCCGGCCAGGTTGGTGGTGACCAGTGCCTGCAGGATCGAGAACTTGGCGTAGAAGCCGATCAGCGGCGGCACGCCGGCCAGCGAGAACATGAAGATGGTCATCACGCCGGCCACCCAGGGCGCACGCTTGCCCAGGCCGGCGAGGTCGGTGATCTCTTCGCTCTCGAAACCCTGGCGCGCCAGGAACATGATCAGCCCGAAGGTCCCCAGCGTCGTGATCACATAGCTGACGGTGTAGAACATCGCCGAGCTGTAGGCATTGCCTGCCGACAAGGTGTTGCCGCTGATGACGCCCGCCGTCATGCCCAGCAGCATGAAGCCCATCTGCGAAATGGTGGAGTAGGCCAGCATGCGCTTGAGGTTGCTCTGCGCAATCGCCGCGAGGTTGCCGATGACCAGCGAGGCCACCGCCAGCACCATCAGCATCTGCTGCCAGTCCACCGCGATGCCCAGCATGCCTTCAACCAGCAGGCGGATCGTGATCGCAAAGGCGGCCAGCTTCGGCGCGCCGCCGATCAGCAGCGTCACCGCCGTCGGAGCGCCCTGGTAGACATCGGGCACCCACATGTGGAACGGCACGACGCCGAGCTTGAAGGCCAGGCCCGAGACGATGAACACCACGCCGAAGGTCAGCACCGTGGTGTTGATGTTGCCGCGGCCGATGGCGTTGAAGACTTCGGGGATGTCCAGCGACTTGGTCGCGCCGTACATCATCGACAGGCCATAGAGCAGGAAGCCCGAGGCCAGCGCGCCGAGCACGAAATACTTCATCGCCGCTTCGGTGGACAGGCCGTGGTCGCGGCGCAGCGCCACCAGCGCGTACAGCGACAGGCTCATCAATTCCAGCCCGAGGTAGATGACGAGGAAGTTGTTCGCCGACACCATCACCGAGATGCCCAGCAGCACGAACATCGCCAGCGTGAAGAACTCGCCCTTCAGCATCTCGCGCGAGGCGATGTAGGGCTGCGCGTAGGCGATGGTGATCATCACCGCCACCGTGGCGAAGAAGGCCAGCAAGTGGCCCATCGGGTCGGTGACGACCATGCGCTGCATGCCGTAGACGGTGAAGCCGCCGTCGTAGTAGGCCAGGTGCAGCGCGGCCACCGCGGCCAGGCTCAGCTGCGCCAGCCAGAAGGTCGGGCGACGCTTCGCATCGGTGACGTAGAGGTCCAACAAGGCCACCGCGCAGGCGGCGATCAGCAGCAGCGCCTCGGGGTAGACGACCAGCCAGTTCATTTGGGACATGCTGTTCTTCCGCTAGTCATCACTTCAGCTTCGAGGCCTGCACCTGCTGGATCAACTGGGTGACCGAGTGGTGCATCACGTCGGTGAAGGGCTTGGGGTACACGCCCATCCAGAGCGTGGCGATTGCCAGCGCCGCCATCACGCCGAACTCGCGGGCGTTGAGGTCGGTCAAGGTCTTCACGTGCTCGTTGGTCACGTCGCCGAAGTACACGCGCTTGTACATCCACAGCGTGTACGCGGCACCGAAGATCAGCGCGGTGGCGGCCAGCGCGGCCAGCCAGAAGTTGAACTTCACGGCGCCCAGGATCACCATCCATTCGCCGACGAACCCCCCCGTGCCCGGCAGGCCGCAGTTGGCCATCGCGAAGAACAGCGCAAAGGCCGCGAACTTCGGCATCGTGTTGACCACACCACCGTAGGACGAGATTTCGCGCGAATGCACGCGGTCGTAGAGCACGCCGATGGCCAGGAACATCGCGCCGGAGACGAAGCCGTGCGAGATCATCTGCACCAGCCCGCCGGAGATGCCCAGTTCGCTGAAGATGAAGAAGCCCAGCGTCACGAAGCCCATGTGGGCGATCGATGAATAGGCCACCAGCTTCTTCATGTCCTGCTGCACCAGCGCAACCAGGCCGATGTAGACCACCGCGATCAGACTCAGCGCGATGATGAACCAGGCGTACTCGCGGCTGGCATCGGGCGCGATCGGCATCGAGAAGCGCAGGAAGCCGTAGGCCCCGAGCTTCAGCATGATGGCCGCCAGCACCACCGAGCCGCCGGTGGGCGCCTCGACGTGGGCATCGGGCAGCCAGGTGTGCACCGGCCACATCGGCACCTTGACCGAGAACGCCGCAAAGAACGCGAAGAACAGCAGCACCTGCGCGTTCATCGGCAGCGGCATCTTCTGCCAGGTGGCGATGTCGAAACTGCCGCCGCTCTTGAAGTACAGGTAGACCAGCGCCACCAGCATCAGCAGCGAGCCAAGCAAGGTGTAGAGGAAGAACTTGAACGCCGCGTACACGCGCCGCGGGCCGCCCCAGACGCCGATGATGATGTACATCGGAATCAGCGTGGCCTCGAAGAACACATAGAACAGCAGGCCGTCGGCGGCGCTGAACACACCGACCATCAGGCCCGACAGGATCAGGAAGGCGCCCATGTACTGCGCCACGCGTTCGGTGATCACTTCCCAGCCGGCGACCACGACGATCACCGTGATGAAGGCCGTCAGCAGCACGAACCACACCGAGATGCCGTCGACGCCCAGGTGGTAGCGCACGTTGAAACGCTCGATCCACGGTAGGTTCTCGCTGAACTGCAGCGCGGCGCTGGCATTGTCGAAGCCGGTGATCAGCGGAATCGTGACCAGGAAACTGACGATGGCGCCGACCAGTGCGACCTTGCGCACGATGCCGGCCTTGTCGTCACTCCCGATCGCGAGCAGCAGGCAGCCGAAGGCAATCGGCAGCCAGATCGAAACACTCAAAAGACCCATTTGTTGTTCTCCGCCCGGTTTGTCAACGGCCGACCAGGCCGGACAAGGTGGGCCACAGCTGCCAGGTCAGCAGGCCGAACACGCCCAACAGCATCACCAGGGCATACCAGTACAGGTAGCCCGACTGGATCAATCGCGTCAGGTTGGCAATGCCGCCCACCGCACGCGCCGAACCGTTGATCAGCGCCCCATCGATCAGGCCCTGGTCGCCGCCCTTCCACAGGCCCATGCCCAGCAGGCGGGCGCCGGCGGCGAAGACATGCTCGTTGAACCAGTCCATGTAGTACTTGTTCTCGAGCACGCGCACGATCGGCGACAGCGCCTTCGCGATGGCGGCCGGAATGGCCGGCGCGACCATGTAGAACACATAGGCGGTCACGACACCCGCCAGCGCCAGGAAGAAGGGCAGCGTCATCAGGCCATGCAGCGCCATCGCGGTGGCGCCGTGGAAGCCTTCGGCCAGCTCTTTCATCGCGTGATGCTGGGCCAGGTTGACGAAGATCGCATCCTTGAAGAAGTCGCCGAACAGCATCGGTCCGATCGTCAGGAAACCGATCACCACCGACGGGATGGCCAGCAGCACCAGCGGTGCGGTGACGACCCAGGGGCTTTCATGCGGCACATGCACTTCGCTGTGGTCGCCTGGCTCTTCATGGTCACCATGGTCTTCCGGCGGGAAGGGCTTGTGGTGGAAGTGCTCCTTGCCGTGGAAGACCAGGAAGTACATGCGGAACGAATAGAAGGCCGTGACGAAGACACCGAGCACCACCGCGAAATACGCGAACTGCGCGCCCGGCAGGTGGCTGGCGTGCACCGCCTCGATGATCGAATCCTTCGAATAGAAGCCGGCGAAGAACGGCGTGCCGATCAACGCCAGGGATCCCAGCAATGAGGTGATCCAGGTGATCGGCATGTACTTGCGCAAGCCACCCATGTTGCGGATGTCCTGGTCATGGTGCATGCCGATGATCACCGAGCCGGCGCCCAGGAAGAGCAGCGCCTTGAAGAAGGCGTGCGTCATCAGGTGGAACACCGCGACCGAGTAGGCCGAGGCGCCGAGCGCCACCGTCATGTAGCCCAGTTGCGACAGCGTGGAGTAGGCGACGACGCGCTTGATGTCGTTCTGGATGATGCCCAGGAAGCCCATGAACAGCGCGGTGATCGCACCGATCACCAGCACGAAGTTCAGTGCGGTGTCGCTCAGCTCGAACAGCGGCGACATGCGCGCGACCATGAAGATGCCGGCCGTCACCATCGTCGCCGCGTGGATCAGCGCGGAGATCGGTGTCGGGCCTTCCATCGAATCGGGCAGCCAGACATGCAGCGGGAACTGCGCGCTCTTGCCCATCGCGCCGATGAACAGGCAGATGCAGGTCACCGTCAGCAGCATCCAGTCGCTGTTCGGGAAGGTCAGCTTGGCCAGTTCAGGCGCTTTCGCGAAGGCTTCGCTGTAGCTCAGCGTGCCGGCGAACGCAACGATCAGGCCGATGCCGAGGATGAAGCCGAAGTCGCCGACGCGGTTGACCAGGAAGGCCTTCAGGTTCGCGAAGATCGCCGTCGGTTTCTTGTACCAGAAGCCGATTAGCAGGTAGGACACCAGGCCCACCGCTTCCCAGCCGAAGAACAGCTGCAGGAAGTTGTTGCTCATCACCAGCATCAGCATCGAGAAGGTGAACAGCGAGATGTACGAGAAGAAGCGCTGGTAGCCGTCGTCCTCTTCCATGTAGCCGATGGTGTAGATGTGCACCATCAGCGACACGAAGGTCACGACGCACATCATCATCGCCGTGAGGCCGTCGACCAGGAAGCCGACTTCCATCTTCAAATCGCCTAGCACCATCCACTCATAGACGGTGGCGTTGTAGCGCGCGCCTTCGGTGGCCACGGCCTTCAAGACCATCGCCGAGACGATGAACGAGATCAGCACACCAAGGATCGTGACGATGTGCGAGCCGCGGCGGCCCACGGTCTTGCCGAAGAAGCCGGCGACCACGGCACCGACCAGCGGCGCCAGTGGCACCACCAGCAGCAGGTTTTGCGAGAGTTGTGTGGACATTGTTTTCTTCCCGCGGCCGCTCAGCCCTTGAGCTCGTCGAGTTCTTCGACGTTGATCGTGGCGCGGTTGCGGAACAGCACCACCAGGATGGCCAGGCCGATCGCCGATTCAGCCGCCGCCACCGTGAGGATGAAGAACACGAAGACCTGGCCGCCCATGTCGCCCAGGTAATGCGAGAAGGCGACGAAGTTCAGATTCACCGCCAGCAGCATCAACTCGATCGCCATCAGCAGCACGATCAGGTTGCGGCGGTTCAGGTAGATGCCGATCACCGACAGCGCGAACAGCATGCCGCCCAGCGACAGGTAGTGGCCGAGCGTGATGGGGCCTAGGCTCATTTCTTGTCTCCTGCCGCAGCGGCTGCGGGCGGCGGCGGCGGTGCCGACGGCACTTCGATCACCGGCGCCATCTTCACGATGCGCAGCCGGTCGGCCTTCTTGGCGAGCACCTGTTGCGAAGGATCCTGAGCGCGGCTGTCCTTGCGCTTGCGCAGCGTCAGCGCAATCGCGGCGACGATGGCCACCAGCAGCAGCACCGCGGCCACCTGCAACGGATAGAGGTACTTGGTGTAGACCTCGATGCCCAGCAATCGGGTATTGCCCAGCTTGGCCAACGCCGGATCCAGCACCGGCACGTCGGTGAGCTGGAAACCGCGCATCAGCACCAGCGCCATTTCCAGCGCAATCACCGTGCCGATCATGCCGGCCAGCGGCATGTGCTTCCAGAAGCCTTCGCGGAACTCGTCGCCCTTCAGGTCGAGCATCATCACGACGAAGAGGAACAGCACCATCACCGCGCCGACATAGACCAGCACCAGCGCGATAGCCAGGAACTCGGCCTTCAGCAGCATCCAGATGACGGCGGCATTGGCGAAGGCCAGCACCAGGTACAGGGCCGCGTGCACTGTGCTCTTCGCCGTGATGACACGGAACGAAGCAAACAGCAGCACGGCGGAGAACAGATAAAACAGTGCGCCGATGGTGTTCATGGTTTTGCCGCGGGGTGACCGCGCTCCTCCTGCCCTGCCCCGGTTGTGACACCACCGGGTGCGGGCGTGGGGGCGTCAGCGGTACTTCGCGTCGGCCTCCTTGTTGGCGGCGATCTCGCGCTCGTAGCGGTCGCCGACGGCCAGCAACATGTCCTTCGTGAAGTACAGGTCGCCGCGCTTTTCGCCGTGGTATTCGAAGATGTGGGTCTCGACGATCGAATCGACCGGACAGCTTTCTTCGCAGAAGCCGCAGAAGATGCACTTGGTCAAGTCGATGTCGTAGCGCGTGGTGCGGCGGCTGCCGTCGTCACGCACTTCCGACTCGATGGTGATGGCCAGCGCCGGACACACCGCTTCGCAGAGCTTGCAGGCGATGCAGCGCTCTTCGCCATTCTCGTAGCGGCGCAGCGCATGCAGGCCGCGGAAGCGCGGCGATTGCGGCGTCTTCTCTTCCGGAAACTGGACAGTGATCTTTTTCTGGAAGAAATGGCGCCCGGTGAGCTTCATGCCCTTGAGCAACTCCAGCAGCATAAAGCTGGAGACGTAGTCTTTCAGTGATGCAGTTGCAGCCATGTCACTTCCAGATGTTGAACGGGGTCTGAATCCACAGGCCCACCACCACCAGCCACACCAAGGTGACCGGAATGAAGATCTTCCAGCCCAGACGCATGATCTGGTCGTAGCGATAGCGCGGGAACGTGGCACGCACCCACAGGAACATAGTCACCACCGCGAAGGTCTTGAGGCCGAGCCAGATCCAGCCGGGGATGAAATCCAGCGCGGCGATCGGCGGCAGCCAGCCGCCGAGGAACATCGTGACGGCCAGGATCGAGACCAGCCACATGTTGGCGTACTCGGCCAGGAAGAACATCGCGAAGGCCATGCCCGAGTACTCGATCATGTGGCCGGCGACGATTTCCGATTCGCCTTCGACGACGTCGAACGGATGGCGGTTGGTCTCCGCCAGGCCCGAGATGAAGTAGACGACGAAGATCGGCAGCAGCGGCAGCCAGTTCCACGACAGGAAGCCGACGCCCTTGTCGGCGAAGGTGCCCTTGCCCTGGCCCATCACGATCTCGGTCATGTTCAGCGAGCCGCTGACCATCAGCACCACGACCAGCGCGAAGCCCATCGCGATTTCATAACTCACCATCTGCGCGGAAGCGCGCAGCGCGCCGAGGAAGGCGTACTTCGAGTTCGAGGCCCAGCCGGCGATGATCACGCCGTAGACCTCGAGCGACATGATGGCCATCAGGAACAGCAGGCCGGCGTTGATGTTGGCCACCGCCACATCGGGGCCGAAGGGGATCACCGCCCAGGCCACGAGGGACGGCATGATGGTCATCACCGGCGCCAGGAAGAACAGCCGCGTGTTGGCGGCGCTGGGACGGATGATCTCCTTGAAGATCAGCTTCACCGCATCGGCGATCGGCGTCAGCAGGCCCCAGGGGCCGACGCGGTTCGGGCCCGGCCGCACCTGCGTCCAGCCGATGGCCTTGCGTTCCCACAGCGTCAGGTAGGCCACGCAGCCCAGCAGCGGCAGCACCAGCGCGACGATCGTGATCAGGCTCCAGATCACCGGCCACAACATGCCGCCGAAGATCGACACGCCGAATTGGTTGAATTGGTCGATCATGATGTTCAGGCCTTCTCGACGGTGATGGCGCCGAACATCGAACCCAGGCCGCAGGTGGTCGAGTGGCCGGCCGGCACACGCACGGCCGTGGCGGCGAGGCTGGCATCCTCACGCGCGGCGAGCACAACACTGGCCCTGCCCTGCGACACCCGGACCTGCTGCCCCGGCTGCAGGCCCAGCGACTGCCATTGCGCGCTGGACAGGCTGACGAGCGGCGGCTTGCCATCCGCCGTCAGCTGCAGCGCCGGCGCGCGGCGCACCAAAGGATCGGTGGCATAGATCGGCACATCGGCGATGCGTTCCAGACCGGCCGGTGCGGCTTGCAGCGTGACCGCCGCGCCGCCCCGGTTGTTCAGGCGCGATGCCAAGGTGGCCACGTCGCCCAGCGCTTCCTGGCGCACGTCTTCCGCAGTTTCGAAGTCGAAGCCCGGCAGGCCGAGCAGATTGCCCAGCACGCGCAGCACCTTCCACGCCGGGCGCGTGTCGCCCAGCGGCTTCACGACGCCATGGAAGCCTTGCACACGGCCTTCGGCATTGACGAAGGTGCCGGCGGTTTCGGTGAACGGCGCGATGGGCAGCAGCACATCAGCGTTGTCGACGGCCGCGTCCTGGAACGAAGTCAGCGCCACGACCAGGCCGGCGCCGGCCATCGCGGCCCGTGCGGCCGCGCCGTCGGCGGCATCGAGTGCCGGTTCGACGTCCAGCAGCAACAGCGCCTTCATCGGCTGCGACAGCATCTGCGCGGCGTTCAGGCCACCCGGGCCCGGCACGGCGTTGACCAGTTGCGCGCCCACGCTGTTGGCCGCCTCGCCGAAGTAGCCGACGCTGGCACCGGTGTGCTCGGCGATCCATTGCGCCAGGGCCAGCAATTGGCTGGCTTGCGGATGTTGCGCGGCGGCGTTGCCAAGCAGCACGGCCTTGCGTTCGCCCGACAGCAACGCCTTCGCGACCGCTTCAGCAGCTTCGTTGACCAGCGCCGTCGCGGGAGCCACAACGCCCTTGGCCGTGGCCACATAGCCTGCCACATCAGCGAGCGCCTGAGCCCAGCCGCTGGGTGCCGCGGTGATGCGCGCGGCCACCGGCAGCGCCCAGTCGTCGTGCGCCCCGTTCAGGCTCAGCACCTGCGCGCCCTTGCGCGCGGCCTGGCGGATGCGCTGCGCGAACAGCGGATGGTCCTTGCGCAGGAACGAGCCGATCACGAACACCCGCGACAGGCTGGACAGCGATGCAATCGGCAGACCCAGCCAGCGCGCCTGGCCGGCCGGTGCAGCATTCGTGGCATCGGCATGGCGCATGCGCACATCGATGCTCTGGCTGCCCAGGCCGCGCACCAGCTTGGCCAGCAGGTGCAGCTCTTCGACCGTGCGGTGGGCCGAGCCCAGCGCGCCGACCTCGGCGGTGCCATGCTCGGCTTTCACGCGCTTCAAGCCGTCGGCGACATAGCCGAGCGCGGTGTTCCAGTCGACCGGCTTCCACTCGCCGCCCTGCTTGATCATCGGCGTCTTCAGGCGCTGCGGGCTGTTCAGCGCTTCGTAGCTGAAGCGGTCGCGGTCGGCGATCCAGCACTCGTTGACGTCTTCGTTCTCCAGCGGAACGACACGCATCACCTGGTTGTTCTTGACCTGGATGATCAGGTTCGCACCGGTCGAGTCATGCGGGCTGACGCTCTTGCGGCGTGACAGCTCCCAGGTGCGCGCCGAATAGCGGAAGGGCTTGCTGGTCAGCGCACCCACCGGGCAGATGTCGATCATGTTGCCCGACAGCTCGGAGTCGATCGACTTGCCGACGAAGGTGGTGATCTCGCTGTGCTCGCCGCGGTGCTGCATGCCCAGCTCCATCACGCCGGCCATTTCCTGGCCAAAGCGCACGCAGCGGGTGCAGTGGATGCAGCGGCTCATCTCTTCCATCGAGATCAGCGGGCCGACGTTCTTGTGGAACACCACGCGCTTTTCTTCTTCGTAGCGCGAGACACTGCCACCATAGCCGACGGCCAGGTCCTGCAACTGGCACTCACCGCCCTGGTCGCAGATGGGGCAATCCAGCGGGTGATTGATGAGCAGGAACTCCATCACCGACTTCTGCGCCTTCAGGGCCTTGTCGCTGCGGGTGCGCACGATCATGCCCTGCGTCACCGGCGTGGCGCAGGCCGGCATCGGCTTGGGCGCTTTCTCGATGTCGACCAGGCACATGCGGCAATTGGCCGCGATGCTGAGTTTCTTGTGATAGCAGAAGTGCGGAATCGTGGTGCCGGCCGCGTCGGCCGCATGCATCACCATGCTGCCTTCGGCCACCGAGACCTTCTTGCCGTCGAGTTCGATTTCGATCATGTTTCGGTGCCGCCTTAGACGTATGCGGGGACCACGCAGGTCTTGTGCTCGATGTGGTGCACGAATTCGTCGCGGAAATGCTTGAGCATGCCGCGCACCGGCATCGCCGCCGCATCGCCCAACGCGCAAATGGTGCGGCCCATGATGCTTTCGGCCACCGAATCCAGCAGTGCCAGGTCGTCGGCCTTGCCGTGCCCGTGCTCGATGCGGTTGACCAGCCGCCACAGCCAGCCGGTGCCTTCGCGGCAGGGCGTGCACTGGCCGCAGGACTCGTGCGTGTAGAAGTAGGACAGGCGCAGCAGGCTCTTGACCATGCAGCGCGTCTCGTCCATCACGATCACCGCGCCGGAGCCGAGCATCGAGCCGGCCTTGGCGATGGAGTCATAGTCCATCGTGCAGTCCATCATGACCGAGGCCGGCAGCACCGGCGCCGACGATCCGCCCGGGATCACGGCCTTCAGCTTGCGGCCGCCCTTCACGCCGCCGGCGAGTTCGAGAATCTTCGCGAAGGGCGTGCCCATCGGGATCTCGTAGTTCCCGGGCCGCTCGACGTCACCGACCATCGAGAAGATCTTGGTGCCGCCGTTGTTCGGCTTGCCGCAGTCCAGGTAGGCCTGGCCGCCGTTGCGGATGATCCAGGGCACCGCGGCAAAGGTCTCGGTGTTGTTGATTGTCGTCGGCTTGCCATACAGGCCGAAGCTGGCCGGAAACGGCGGCTTGAAACGCGGCTGGCCCTTCTTGCCTTCCAGCGATTCGAGCAGCGCGGTTTCTTCGCCGCAGATGTAGGCACCGAAGCCGTGGAAGGCGTGCAGCTGAAAGCTGTGGCCGCTGCCGAGGATCTTGTCGCCCAGATAGCCAGCGGCGCGGGCTTCTGCCAGCGCTTCTTCGAAACGGTCGTAGACCTCGAAGATCTCGCCGTGGATGTAGTTGTAGCCCACCGAGATACCCATCGCATAGGCCGCGATGATCATGCCCTCGATGACGATGTGCGGGTTGTAGGCCAGGATGTCGCGGTCCTTGCAGGTGCCCGGCTCGCCTTCGTCGCTGTTGCACACCAGGTACTTCTGGACCGGCAAGGCGCGAGGCATGAAGCTCCACTTCAGCCCGGTCGGGAAACCCGCGCCGCCGCGGCCACGCAGGCCGGAACCCTTGACCTCGGCGACCACCTGGTCGGGGGTCATGCCCCCCGCAGCGGCCAAGATCTTGCGCAGCGCCTGATAACCGCCACGTGCCTCGTAGTCCTTCAGTCGCCAGTTGCTGCCGTCGAGCCCTGTGTAGATCTGCGGGCTGATGTGCCGGTCGTGGAAACAGGTCTCCACACCTTTGGCCTGAAACTTGGAAAGGTCCAGCATCGGGTTGCTCATTTGGCCTGGGCCTTGAGTGTCTCGACCAAATCGTCGAGGCGATCGTTGCTCATGAAGCTGACCATCTGGCGGTCGTTGACCAGCAGCACCGGTGAGTCGGCGCAGGCGCCCAGGCACTCGCTCTTCTGCACCGTGAACAGGCCATCGGCCGTCGTGCCGCCTTCGTCGATGCCGAGCTTGTGGCACAGATGCGCGAGCGCCCGCTCGCCATCACGCAATTGGCACGGCAGGTTGGTGCAGACGTTGAGCTTGAACTGCCCGACACGCTGCTGGTTGTACATGTTGTAGAAGGTGGTCACCTCGCGCACGGCGATCGGTGCCATGCCGAGGTAGGCGGCCACCGCCGCTTCGGCATCGGCCGAAACCCAGCCCTGCTCCTGCTGCAGGATGGACAGGCAGGCCATCACGGCCGATTGCTTCTGTTCGGGCGGGTACTTGGCGACTTCGCGCGAGAAACGGGCAAGCGTCGCTGCGGAGAGCGCCGCTGCGGGCGCCTGGGTGCTGTCAGAAAGTGTCATCGGTCAATCTCACCAAACACGATGTCCATGGTGCCGATGATGGCCACCGCGTCGGCAATCATGTGGCCGCGCGCCATTTCATCGAGTGCGGCCAGGTGCGGAAAGCCCGGCGCGCGGATCTTCAGGCGGTAGGGCTTGTTCGCGCCATCGCTGACGATGTAGATGCCGAACTCGCCCTTCGGATGTTCCACCGCCGCATAGGCCTCGCCTTCGGGCACGTGGAAGCCTTCGGTGAAGAGCTTGAAATGGTGGATCAGCTCCTCCATGTTCGACTTCATGTCCACACGCGGCGGCGGCGCCACCTTGTGGTTGTCGATGATCACCGGGCCCGGGTTCGCACGCAGCCACTTCACGCATTGCTGGATGATGCGGTTGGACTGGCGCATCTCCTCGACACGCACCAGGTAGCGGTCGTAGGTGTCGCCGTTCACCCCCAGCGGGATGTCGAAGTCCATCTTGTCGTAGACATCGTAGGGCTGGTTCTTGCGCAGGTCCCAGGCAATGCCCGAGCCACGCAGCATCGGTCCGGTGAAGCCGAGGTTCAGCGCCCGTTCCGGCGTGACGACGCCGATGCCCACCGTACGCTGCTTCCAGATGCGGTTGTCGGTGAGCAGGGTTTCGTACTCGTCGACCATGCCGGGGAAGCGCTGCGTGAAATCGTCGATGAAGTCGAGCAGCGAGCCACAGCGGTTGGCGTTCAGCGCCTTGATCGCGCGCTCGTTCTTGATCTTGTTGACGCGGTACTGCGGCATCACGTCCGGCAGGTCGCGGTAGACGCCACCGGGGCGGAAGTAGGCGGCATGCATGCGCGCGCCGGACACCGCTTCGTACATGTCGAAGATGTCTTCGCGCTCGCGGAAGCAGTAGATCAGCACGTTCATCGCGCCGCAATCCAGCGCGTGCGCACCCAGCCACAGCAGGTGGTTCAGCAAGCGCGTCAGCTCGGCGAACATCACGCGGATGTACAGCGCACGCTCGGGCACCTCGATGCCCATCAGCTTTTCGATCGCCAGGCAGTAGGCTTGCTCGTTGCTCATCATCGACACGTAGTCGAGACGGTCCATGTACGGCAGCGACTGGATGTAGGTCTTGCTCTCGGCCAGCTTTTCGGTGGCGCGGTGCAGCAGGCCGATGTGCGGATCGGCGCGTTGGATGACTTCGCCATCCAGTTCCAGCACCAGGCGCAGCACACCGTGCGCGGCCGGATGCTGGGGTCCGAAGTTCAGCGTGTAGTTCTTGATTTCAGCCATGAATCACGTTCCGGTCAGTGCAGGCCACCGTAGTTGTCTTCGCGGATGATCCGCGGCGTGATCTCGCGCGGCTCGATCGTCACCGGCTGGTAGATCACACGCTTCTGCTCGGCGTCGTAGCGCATCTCGACATGGCCGGACACCGGGAAGTCCTTGCGCATCGGGTGGCCGATGAAGCCGTAGTCGGTGAGGATGCGGCGCAGGTCGATGTGGCCTTCGAAGATCACACCCATCATGTCGAAGGCTTCGCGTTCGAACCAGTTGGCGCCGGACCACACGTCGGTCAGGGAAGCCACCACCGGCACCTCGTCGTCAGGCGCAAACACCTTCAGCCGCACCCGCCAGTTCAGGCTCACCGACAACAGGTGCGAGACGACACAGTAACGCAGGCCGTCCCAGGCCTGATCCTTGTACGAACTGTAGTCGAGCGCGCAGAGGTCGATCAGTTGCTCAAACTTCAGCGACGGGTCGTCGCGCAACTGCTGCGCAACCGCCAGGTAGTTGCCCGCCGTCACGGTGAGCGTGATCTCGCCACGGTCGCGCTTGAAGGTCTTGATCCTGTCGCCGAGCGTCGACTGCAGAGCGGCTTCCAACTTGTCGAGTCGCTGGGTCATTTCATGCTCGCGCGATGGTGTTTTCGCGGCGGATCTTGGTCTGCAGCTGCAGGATGCCGTACAGCAGCGCCTCGGCAGTCGGCGGACAGCCGGGCACGTAGACGTCCACCGGCACGATGCGGTCGCAGCCGCGCACCACCGAGTAGCTGTAGTGGTAGTAGCCGCCCCCATTGGCGCAGGAGCCCATGCTCAGCACCCAGCGCGGCTCCGCCATCTGGTCGTAGACCTTGCGCAGCGCCGGCCCCATCTTGTTGCACAGCGTGCCGGCGACGATCATCAGATCGCTCTGCCGCGGGCTGGGGCGGAACAGCATGCCGAATCGATCGATGTCGTAACGCGCCGCGCCCGCGTGCATCATCTCCACCGCGCAACAGGCCAGCCCGAAGGTCATCGGCCACAACGATCCGGTCTTGGACCAGTTCACCAGCTTGTCCACCGAGGTGGTGACAAAGCCTTCCTTCAGAACGCCTTCGATGCCCATGGCAAGAATCCTCTGTACTGTCGACGCTGCGGGTCACTCCCAGTCCAGCGCACCCTTTTTCCACTCGTAGATGAAGCCCACGACGAGGATCGCCAGGAAGATCATCATCGCCCAGAAGCCCGGCGCGCCGATGTCGCGCAGCGCCACCGCCCACGGAAACAGGAAGGCGATTTCCAGGTCGAACAGGATGAACAGGATCGCCACCAGGTAGTAGCGCACGTCGAACTTCATGCGAGCGTCTTCGAAGGCTTCGAAGCCGCACTCGTAGGGGCTGTTCTTCTGCGCGTCGGGCCGGTTCGGCCCGAACAGGAAGCCCAGCAATTGCGGCGCCACGCCGACTGCCGTGCCGACCAGGATGAACAGGATGACGGGGAGGTACTGCTGCAGGTCCATGGTCGGCGTCAGTGGAGTGTCGGTACGGATCCGGCCATGAAAATGGCGCGCCGCCTGCAACAGCTTCTGTTGCCTACGGAGCGCCCTTGTTGCTCCCTGCCAGCAGGGCGCTTGAGCCCAGGCACCGGATGAGGACCTGGGTTGTACGAACCTTGGTGCCGTCGGCGAGACTCGAACTCGCACAGCTTTCGCCACTACCCCCTCAAGATAGCGTGTCTACCAATTTCACCACGACGGCACGATGAAGGGCCCCAAACGCCGGGCCCGCAAGCTGTTCAGGTGGCATGAGGAATGGCGCCCTGAACAGCCGAAGATTCTAAACCGAATTGATCACACTTCTTCGGGTTAACGCGGCCGACTGATGGCCTCGCGCCACGCCAGCCGCGTGTGACTTGCGTTGCCGCATCACTTGGTCGGAATGGCTCCAGCCGAAGCGGCGGGTGCTGCCGGCGCGGGTGCCGGCGAAGCGCCGGGTTCGGGCTTGGCAGCAGGCGCCGGTACGGCGCCCGGAATCACCGAGCCTTGCGGTACTGACGGCGCGCTGGCCGGCACGCCGGCACGGTCGAGCACGCTGCCGCTTTCCGTGGGTGCACGCATCGTCGCACTGTTGGTCAGGAAGGCCATCGCCAGCGTGCAGGTGAAGAACACCGCAGCGCAGACCGCCGTCGAGCGCGACAGGAAATTGGCACTGCCGGTGGCGCCGAACAGGCTGCCCGAAGCACCGCTGCCGAAGGAGGCGCCCATGTCGGCGCCCTTGCCATGCTGCACCAGCACCAGGCCGATCATCGCCAGCGCGGAAATTAGCTGCAGCACCAGCACAAGGTTCATCCAGATCTGCATGTTGTTCGTTCTCCAGGAGTCAAGGTTGCCGACACGGCCTGATCAGTTGGCCGCGCGGCAGATGGCGACAAAATCGGCCGCCTTCAAGCTGGCGCCACCGATCAGCCCACCATCGATATCGGGTTGTGCAAACAGCGTCACCGCGTTGTCGGGCTTGACGCTGCCGCCGTAAAGAATCTTCATGTCCGCGGAGTGCGCGGTGGCCGCGTGCAACTGTGCACGCAGCAGCGCATGCACCGCTTGGGCCTGCTCGGGCGACGCGGTGCGGCCGGTGCCGATGGCCCAGACCGGCTCGTAGGCCACGACCATCTCGCCAGCGCAATGGCCCAGCGTGTGGATCACCGCCGAGAGCTGGCGTTTGACCACCGCATCGGTCTCGCCGGCTTCGCGCTGCGCCAGCGTTTCGCCGACGCAGACGATCGGTGTGACACCACGGGCCAGCGCGGCCTTGGCCTTGTCGGCCACAAGTTGATCGCTCTCGTGGTGATACTGCCGGCGCTCGCTGTGGCCGACGATGACATAACGGCAACCGAACTCGGCCAGCATGGCCACCGACACCTCGCCGGTGTAGGCGCCCTGTTCGTGCGCCGAGCAGTCCTGCGCGCCCCAGCGAATGTCGCTCGCGGCCAGCGCCACGGCCGTCTCCGACAGATACGGAAACGGCACGCACACCGCCACATCACAACCAAAGGGCCTGGCCGCCGTGATGCCGGCGAGCAATTCCGCGTTGGCCGGGTGATTGCCGTGCATCTTCCAGTTGCCGGCCACGAGCTTGCGTCGCATGTCAGGTCTCCTTCAGAGGGTCCAGTCGAGCATGATCTTGCCGACGTGCTCGCTGGATTCCATCAAGGCATGGGCCGCCGCGGCTTGCGCCGCGGGGAACACTTTGTTGATCACCGGCTTGATACGGCCGGCTTCGATCTGCGGCCACACCCGCTCACGCAAGGCGGCGGCAATCGCGCCCTTGAAGGCCACTGGCCGCGGCCGCAGCGTCGAACCCGTGATCGTCAGGCGGCGGCGCAACACATCGCCGGCATTGATCTCGCTCTTCACGCCGCCCTGCACTGCGATGATCACGATGCGGCCATCGTCGGCAACGCATTGAAGTTCGCGGGCAACGTAGTCGCCGGCCACCATGTCCAGCACCACGTCCGCGCCCTTGCCGCCGGTGGCGGCCTTGACCTCGGCGACGAAGTCCTGCGTACGGTAGTTGATGCCGACATCGGCGCCCAGCGCCTGGCAGGCGGCGAGCTTGTCGTCACTGCCGGCCGTCACGATCACTTGCGCGCCGAAGGCCTTGCCGAGCTGGATCGCGGTGACGCCGATGCCGCTGGACCCGCCCTGCACCAGCAGCGTTTCACCGGGCTGCAGTCGCGCCCGGTCGAACACGTTGGACCAGACGGTGAAGAAGGTCTCGGGCAGGCTGGCCGCTTCAACATCGGTCAAACCCGCCGGCACCGGCAGCACTTGCGGGATCGGCACGACGCAGAGTTCGGCATAACCCCCGCCGGACACCAGCGCGCAGACCCGGTCGCCGAGCTTGAAGCCGGCCGCCGCCAACTCGGCGGTGTCGCCGCCAGCGATCGTGCCGGCGATCTCCAGCCCCGGCAGGTCCGACGCGCCGGGCGGCGGCGCATAGGCGCCCTTGCGCTGCAGCACATCAGGCCGGTTGACGCCGGACGCAGTGACGCGCACCAGCAGTTCGCCGGCGGCCGGTTGCGGGTCGGGCCGGGTGGCCTCGACCAGCACCTCGGGCTTGCCGAAGCTCGTGATCGTGATCGCTCGCATGATGCTGCTACCGCTGCGTCAGGTCTGCGGTTCCTGGCCGCTCGGGGCCGGCGCGGGTGCGGCCGTGGCCACATCGGCGGCCGTCTCCTGCGGAGCCTCGGCGCCGCCTTCGCGCGGCGCATCGCTGCGCTCGCTGCGTTCACGGCGCGGCGGACGGTCGCCACGATCACCACGCGGGCCACGGTCCGGGCGATCGCCATACTCGCGGCGCGGCGGACGCTCGCTGCGCTCTTCTTCCATGCCTTCCGGCCGCTCCAGCAGCGCCTTCATCGACAGCTTGATGCGGCCCTTCTCGTCGGTCTCCAGCACCTTGACCTTGACGACCTGGCCTTCGCTCAGGAAATCGGTGACCTTCTCGACGCGCTGGTGGGCGATCTGGCTGATGTGCAGCAGGCCGTCCTTGCCGGGCAGGATGTTGACCAGCGCGCCGAAGTCCAGGATCTTGGTGATCGCGCCTTCGTAGACCTTGCCGATCTCGGCTTCGGCGGTGATCTCGGTGATGCGCTTCTTCGCGAACTCGGCCTTGTCGGCATCGGTCGACGCGATGGTGATCGTGCCGTCTTCGCCGATGTCGATGGTGCAGCCGGTTTCTTCGGTCAGCGCACGGATGGTCGAGCCGCCCTTGCCGATGACATCACGGATCTTTTCCGGGTTGATCTTCATCGTGTACAGGCGCGGCGCGAACTGCGAGACCTCGGCCTTGGATTCGCCCACCGCTTCCTGCATCTTGCCGAGGATGTGCATGCGGGCTTCCTTGGCCTGGGCCAGCGCGACCTGCATGATTTCCTTGGTGATGCCCTGGATCTTGATGTCCATCTGCAGCGCGGTGACACCGGCGGTGGTGCCGGCGACCTTGAAGTCCATGTCGCCGAGGTGATCCTCATCGCCCAGGATGTCGGTCAGCACGGCGAAGCGGTTGCCGTCCTTGATCAGGCCCATCGCGATGCCGGCCACGTGGGCCTTCATCGGCACGCCGGCGTCCATCAGCGACAGGCAGCCGCCGCAGACCGAGGCCATCGACGAGGAGCCGTTGGACTCGGTGATTTCCGAGACCACGCGGATCGAGTACGGGAAGTCTTCCTTGCTCGGCAGCGCAGCGACCAGCGCGCGCTTGGCCAGCCGCCCGTGGCCGATCTCGCGGCGCTTCGGACTGCCGACGCGACCGGTTTCGCCAGTGGCGAACGGGGGCATGTTGTAGTGGAGCATGAAGCGCTCTTCGAACTCGCCGGCCAGCGCGTCGATGCGCTGCGCGTCGCGGTCGGTGCCCAGCGTGGCGATGACCAGCGCTTGCGTCTCGCCGCGCGTGAAAAGCGCCGAGCCGTGGGTCCTCGGAAGGACGCCTGTGCGAATTTCAATCGGGCGCACCGTACGCGTGTCGCGGCCGTCGATGCGCGGCTCGCCGGCGAGGATCTGGCTGCGTACGATGCGCGATTCGATCTCGAACAGCAGGCCTTCGACCTCGACCTTGTCGAATTCAACGCCTTCGGCCTTCAGTGCGGCCAGCGCGTTGCTGGTCACGTCGCGGCAGGCTTGCGTGCGGGCCTGCTTGCTGCGGATCTGGTAGGCCGCGCGCAGCGGGCCTTCGGCCAGTTCGGTGACCTTGGCGATGAAGGGTTCGTTCTTGGCCGGGGCAGCCCAGGTCCATTCCGGCTTGCCGGCGTCGCGCACCAGTTCATGGATCGCGTTGATCGCAATGTTGCCCTGCTCGTGGCCGAAGACCACGGCGCCAAGCATGATCTCTTCGGACAACTGGTCGGCTTCGGATTCAACCATCAGCACGGCCGCTTCGGTTCCGGCGACGACCAGGTCCAGCTTCGATTCGAGGAGCTGGGTCTTGCCCGGGTTCAGCACGTACTCGCCGTTGATGTAGCCCACGCGCGCGGCGCCGATCGGGCCGCTGAACGGGATGCCGGACACCGACAGCGCGGCGCTCGAGGCGATCAATGCGGCGATGTCGGCCTGCACCTCGGGGTTCAGGCTCAGCACGTGAACGACGATCTGCACTTCGTTGAAGAAGCCTTCGGGGAACAGCGGCCGGATCGGGCGGTCGATCAGGCGACAGGTCAGCGTTTCCAGCTCGCTCGGACGGCCTTCACGCTTGAAGAAGCTGCCCGGGATCTTGCCGGCGGCGTAGGTCTTCTCGATGTAGTCGACGGTCAGCGGGAAGAAGTCCTGGCCCGGCTTGGCTTCGGTGCGCGCGACCACGGTGGCCAGCACGACGGTGCCTTCGATGTCGACGACGACGGCGCCGGTGGATTGGCGAGCGATCTCGCCGGTTTCCATCACGACCTGGTGCGAGCCCCATTGGAAGCTCTTGGTGACTTTGTTGAACAGACTCATGGTGGTGTCTCCGGTTGTGGACTGGCGCGTTTGCGGTGGCGCCTAGAGATTCACCGGGAGCGTGAAGGCCCGCGTCAGCGGCATGCCATTCCAGCGAGGCCAGGCCATCTGGCGTCGGTGGAATGACACAGCAGCGACTGAATCGGCACGCTCCAAAGACGAAAGAGCCTGTGCTGGGCAGGCCAGACAGGCTCTTTTTTGCATCAGTGGCTTACTTGCGCAGACCGAGCTTCTGGATCAGCGCGGTGTAGCGGTCGGCGTCCTTGCCCTTCAGGTAGTCGAGCAGCTTGCGGCGGCGGCTCACCATCCTCAGCAGCCCACGGCGGCCATGATGGTCCTTCAGGTGGGTCTTGAAGTGGGGGGTGAGCTCGTTGATGCGGGAGGTCAGCAGGGCCACCTGGACTTCCGGCGAACCGGTGTCGTTGGCGCTGCGCGCGTTGGACTTGACGATGTCAGCCCGGTTGATTTCAGCCACGGACATGTGAATGTTTCCTGTGATTTGGAAACCGCGGTCCGGGCTCGATCTCACCTTGAGATCAATCCGCTGCGGTTTCCGATTTGCCACTGATGGCGCCACTTGCGGCAGCGGGTGAAACCGACCCGCGCCGTGCTCGTATTTCGAACTCTGTCGAGCGCAAAACCTGCGGATTATAGGCCCAGCGCGGAGCTCAGCCGCTCAACCCCCTGCAGCAGCCGTTTTGGGTCGCGCGATGCGAAGCACCAGCGCAGCCAGCCTTCGCCTTCGTCGCCGAAGGCCGCACCCGGGGCCAGGCCCAGGCCGTGCGCGGCCACCAGGTGCTTGGCAAAGGCCAGTGAGTCGCCGGCACCCGGGGCTTGCAGGAAAGCGTAGAGCCCGCCCTGCGGCACCGCCACGCGCACGCCGGGCACACCCGCCAATGCCGTGCACAGCACATCGCGGCATTCGCGCAGGCGCTGCACCAGGGCCGGCACGCTGCGTTCCGCTTCAGCCAGCGCCGCCAGACCGCCGCGCTGCACGAAGACCGGTGCGCAGGAGCTGTTGAACTCGATCAGCTTGCCCATCGCATCGAGGTGGCCCCGCGGCAGCACCAGCCAGCCCAGGCGCCAGCCGGTCATCAGGAAGCTCTTCGAAAAGCTGTGCACGATGACGACGCGATCGTCAAGCGTGGCCAGGTCGAGAAAACTCGGCGCCGCGATGCCATCGCCGAACCAGACCCGCTCGTACACCTCGTCGGCGACGATCCAGGTGCCGGTGCGGCGGCAGTGGTCCAGCAAGGCCTGCTGCTCGCCGCGCGACAAGGTCCAGCCGGTGGGGTTGTTCGGCGCGTTCACCAGCAGCACACGCGTGTCCGGTGTCACCGCATCGATGAGCTGTTGCAGGTCCAGGCGCCAGGCGCCCTGGGCATCCGGCGCCAGCGGCACGCGCCGCACCCGCGCTCCCAGGATGGCCGGTTGCGACGGCAAGTTGGGCCAGACCGGTGTGACGACGACCACCTCGTCGCCCGCATCCACCAGCATCTGCATTGCCAGCATCAGCGCGGTGACGCCGGATGACGTCACTGCGATGCGGTCTTCGCCCGGATCGCCATGCAGTGACGCGGTGTAGCTTCGCAGCGCGTCGCGCAGCTCGGCCAGCCCCAGGTTGTGCGAGTAGAAGGTCTCGCCGCGCGCCAGCGATTCAGCCGCGGCCTGGCGCACTGCCTCAGGCGTCACTTCGTCGCTTTCGCCGAACCAGAACGCCAGCACATCGCTGCGGCCCAGCCCGGCATTGGCCACCTCGCGGATCTTCGAGCCCGGCAGGTGGGTGATGACATTGCGCATGCTGCGTCTGCTCCTAGTTCGGCCGCGTCATGCGGCAGGTGTGCGGCAGTTCCGCCTGGCGGGCATCCAGGCGGCGCACGGTGCGGAAACCGTAGCCCGAGCCTTCGACATCGTGGCGCACGCCGGCAGCACCCTGCTTGTCCATCTGGCTGACGAACAGAGGCTGCTGGAACTGGTGATCCTCGGCGCGCATCACGCCTTCGTGCACGCCGCCCAGCGCGGTGGCGTCGAGCTTCAGGCCTTCGAGGGCGCGGGCCACGGCCGTGGCATCGGTGGTCTTGGCGCGCTCAATGGCCTGCACCAGCAGCTCGACCATCGCCTGCATGCGCGCATGCAGGTAGTCGTCCCTGGGATCGGGGAAGCGCTGGTGGAAGCGCTGCACCAGCGCATCGGAGGCCGCGCCGCCGGCATTGGCATGCCATTCGGCCACCGCCAGCACCGAACCGACACCGGCTTCGCCCAGCGTGGCCGGCACGCCCAGCGCGTTGCCGTAGAACGTGTAGAACTTGACCGGCACACCCAGCTCGCGCACGGCCTTGACCAGCAGCGTCAGGTCGTTGCCCCAGTTGCCGGTGACCACCGCCTGCGCCCCGCTTGCGCGGATCTTGCTGGCATAGGGCAGGAAGTCCTTCACGCGGCCCATCGGGTGCAGTTCTTCGCCGACGATCTGGATGTCCGGCCGTTTCGCCTCGATCGCCACGCGCGCCAGCTTCACGACGTACTGGCCGAAGCTGTAATCCTGGCCGATCAGGTAGGCGCGCTGGATGCTGCGGTCGTCCTTCAGCACCTCGGTCAGCGCGGCCAGGCGCATGTCGGCATGCGCGTCGAAGCGGAAGTGCCAGAAGCTGCAGCGCTCGTTGGTCAAGGCGGGCTCGACGGCCGAGTAATTCAGCAGCAAGGCACGCCGCGTGGGTTCGCGTTCGTTGTGCTTGTTCAGCGCATCGACCAGCGCCGCGGCCACCGCCGAGCTGTTGCCCTGCATCACGAAGCCGATGCGCTGGTCTGTGGCGCTGCGCAGCAGCGACAGCGCTTCATCGGCGTTGCCCTTGCTGTCCATGCGCAGCAGTTCCAGCGGCCGCGCACCGCCGGGCAGCTTGACGCCGCCGCGCTGGTTCACGCGCTCGACAGCCCACAGCAGGTTGCGGTACACGGCCTCGCCGGCATTCGCGAAGGCACCGGACAGACCTTCGATCATCGCCACCCGCACCGGCTCGGCAGGGGTGGCCTGGGCCCGGGCGTCGGTCAGCAGGCTCGCGCATATGGCGACGACACCGGCCAGCACAAGGCTGAGCCGCTTGAAAAATGCAGGGGTCATTGGCAGGAGCAGAAGGCTTGAAAACGGGAGCGCCGCTGCCAAGTTCAGCGGCATGGGTGATGCAGATGAGCGCGCTGAAACAGCGCAGCAGCACCTACACCGTCATTCTAGGAGTTGACCATGTTCCTCGTTCCCGTCTCCCGCCGCAGCCCTGCCCTGTCACGCTCGTTCAACGGCTTTTTCGACGACGCCTTGTTCGACCGCTTCTTCGCCTCGACACAGCGCAGCAATGCCACCCCGGCGCGCAGCCCCGCGCTCGAGGTCATCGAAACCGAGCAGGCCTACACCGTCACGGTGGATCTGCCCGGCATCGCCAAGGACCAGGTGAAGATCACCATCGAAGGCCGCCGCGTCGACATCGAGGCCCAGGCCCTGAAGCTCGACGACAAGAAGGACAGCGACCGCATCGTCTACAGCGAGCGCTCGGTGGCCAGCTTCGCGCGCAGCCTGACGCTGCCTGTCGACATCCATCAGGAGGCCTCGGAAGCCCGGCTGGAAAACGGCGTGCTGACGCTGACGCTGGCGAAGAAGCAAGCGGCCGGCAGCAGGCAGATCGAGGTCAAGTGATCTCGGCCAGCGGCCAGCGCGGCCGCACGTCGAAGGCGTAGTCCTTCGATGCCTGCGCCGCGCCGGCCTGCAGCCGCATTGCCGCAGCCAGCGCGATCATCGCGCCGTTGTCGGTGCACAGTTCGAGTTCAGGGTAGTGCACGCGCAGGCCGCGCTTCTTGGCAGCCGCATCCAGCTGCCGCCTCAATTCCGCGTTAGCACCCACACCACCGGAGACCACCAGGCGCTTGAGCCCGGTGGTCTTCAGCGCGTTCAGCGACTTCTTCACCAGCACCTCGACGATGGCGGCCTGGGTCGATGCGGCAAGGTCGGCCACCTGCTGCGGCGTGGGCTGGGGCCCGAGCCGGCGATGCTGGGTCAGCACAGCAGTCTTCAGTCCGGCAAACGAGAAGTCGAGGTTGCCGCTGTGCAGCAGCGGCCGCGGCAGCGCAAACGCATCGGCTCGGCCCTGCTCGGCCAGACGCGACAACGCGGGCCCACCGGGGTAGCCCAAGCCCAGCAGCTTGGCCGATTTGTCGAAGGCCTCGCCGGCGGCATCGTCGATCGATTCGCCGAGCAACTCATACCGCCCGACCGCTTCGACCCGCATCAACTGCGTGTGCCCCCCCGACACCAGCAGCGCGACGAACGGAAACTCGGGCGGGTCTACCGACAGGAACGGCGACAGCAGATGCCCTTCGAGGTGGTGCACGCCCAAGGTCGGCACATCCAGCGCGGCCGCTAACCCGCAGGCCACGCCGGCGCCCACCAGCAGCGCGCCCGCCAGGCCGGGGCCTCGGGTGAAGGCCACCACGTCCACTTGCTGCAGGCTGCAGCCGGCCTGCGCCAGCACCTCGCGCGCCAGCGGCAGCACGCGGCGGATGTGGTCGCGCGAGGCCAGTTCGGGCACCACACCGCCAAATGCTTCGTGCATCTGCACCTGGCTGTGCAGTGCATGCGCACGCAAGCGGGGCACGCCGGAGCCAGTGCTGCTGACCAGCGCCACGCCGGTTTCGTCGCAGGAGGATTCGATGCCCAGCACGTTCATGCGGCGCGAGTGTAGTGCCCGGGTCCGCGGGATCTCGCCTGCGGGGCCGAACAGGCGTAGGCTTGGCTCGGATGTTGCAGGCAATCTGCCATGGTCGAACCCGCGTCAGCGCTGCGCATTGTCATCGTCGCCCCCGAATCCCTGGTCCCCGACGCCGATGAGGACGCCGAGGCCTGGGGCGCGGCCGAGCGCTCGCGCCAGCTGCGGATCGGGCTGCTGGAGAGCGGCTACAACATCGTCGCGGTGCTGCCGTCGGACATGTTCCTGCCCGATCGCCTGGCCCAGATCCAGCCCGACCTGATCATCGTCGACGCCGAAAGCCAGGCCCGCGACACGCTGGAGCATGTGGTGATGGCCACGCGCGACGCGCGCCGGCCCATCGTTCTGTTCACGGACGATGACGACACCACGCATGTGAAGGATGCCATCGCCGCCGGTGTCACGGCCTACGTCGTGGCCGGCCTGTCACCAGTGCGGGTGAAACCGGTGCTGGATGTGGCGATGGCCCGCTTCCAGGTTGAAGAGTCGATGCGTCGGGAGCTGGCCGATGCACGCGGCCAGCTCAGCGACCGCAAGGTCGTCGAACGGGCCAAGGGCCTGTTAATGAAACGCCAGGGCCTGAGCGAAGAAGAGGCCTATGCGCGGCTGCGCAAGACGGCCATGGACAAGGGCCTGAAGCTGGCCGATCTGGCCCAGCGCATGATCGACGCCGTCGACCTGCTCGGATGAACACGGTGCGCCGGCGCGACCCGGCAGCACACGAAACAGGCGTGGTCACCCTCTTTTGGTGCGACGCAACACGGCCGACCGGCCGACGCCCCGCCAATACTGCTGGCATGGCTATTGCTCAGGTCTGATCGAGGAAGATCAACGGCGATCTTTCGAACACAGCCGGTGCACATCAATGCTGATGCGCATGCGGCAGGACGACGGCGTCCCCACCCACGGCCCCAACGGGCTGAACGGTGCGGACGCCTTTTCTTTTTGTTGTTTCGAGACGAGAGATCACGATGCCCATCAGCTTGCCCACGCGCTCGCCGACCAGCCAGAAGGACACCATCGACATGGGACGCCGCACTGTCATCAAGGCCGCCGCCGCGACCGCTGCCACCGCCGGCGCCACCGGCATGATTCCCGGCCTGCAGGCCGCCGTTTACGCCGCCGGCTCCGACAAGCCCGAAAAGGAAGAAGTGCGCATCGGCTTCATCCCGCTGACCGACTGCGCCAGCGTGGTGATGGCTTCGGTGCTGGGCTTCGACAAGAAGTACGGCGTGAAGATCATCCCGACCAAGGAAGCCTCCTGGGCCGGTGTGCGCGACAAGTTGGTCAACGGCGAACTGGACATGGCGCACGTGCTGTACGGCTTGATCTACGGCGTTCACCTGGGGGTGGGCGGACCGAAGAAGGACATGGCCGTGCTGATGACGCTCAACCACAACGGCCAGGCGATCACGCTGTCGAAGAAGCTGGCCGACAAGGGCGCTGTGGACGGCGCCAGCCTGGCCAAGGTGATGAACAGCGACAAGCGCGAATACACCTTTGCGCAGACCTTCCCGACCGGCACGCACGCGATGTGGCTGTACTACTGGCTGGCCAGCGTGGGCATCAACCCGATGAAGGACGCCAAGGTCATCACCGTGCCGCCGCCGCAGATGGTGGCCAACATGCGCGTGGGCAACATGGACGGCTACTGCGTCGGCGAGCCCTGGGGCCACCGCGCGATCGTGGATGGCATCGGCATCACCGGTGTCACGACCCAGGATATCTGGAAGGACCACCCCGAGAAGGTGCTGGGCACCACCGGAGACTTCGTCAAGAAGTACCCCAACACGGCGCGCGCCGTGACGATGGCCATCATCGAGGCCGGCCGCTGGATCGACGCCGGCCTGCAGAACAAAATGAAGATGGCCGAGACGGTGGCCGACAAGTCCTATGTCAACACTGGTGTCGATGCGATCAACCAGCGCATCCTGGGCCGCTACCAGAACGGCCTGGGCAAGACCTGGGACGACCCGAACCACATGAAGTTCTTCAACGACGGCGCGGTGACTTTCCCGTACCTGAGCGACGGCATGTGGTTCCTGACGCAGCACAAGCGCTGGGGTCTGCTGAAGGATCACCCGGACTACCTGGGCGTGGCCAAGCAGATCAACCAGGTCGAGCTCTACAAGGAAGCGGCGGCGGGCCTCAAGGTCAGCGTGCCGAAGGACGTGATGCGCTCGTCGAAGTTCATCGACGGCGTGGTCTGGGACGGCAAGGACCCGGCCAAGTACGCGGATTCGTTCAAGGTCAAGGCCTGATCGGCCGCCAAGGAGAACACGATGGTCTCTGCTGTGTTTCATTCCCCTCTCGAGGCCGCCGCCGCCGACAAGCAGCGCGGCGCGACCACGCGGCCGAACACGGCCGGCGCTGCGGCCACGCCGGCGCCGGCCGTGGCACCGGCGGCCCCTGCCGCGGCTCGCACACCGATCGACTGGCGCAGCATCGCGCTGAAGGTGCTGCCGCCGCTGGCGGGGATCGCGCTGCTGATCGGCATCTGGGCACTGCTAACGATCAAAAGCACCAGCTTCCCGACTCCGGCGATGACCTTCGACGCCGCGGTCAAGCTGTTCGCCGACCCGTTCTATTCCAAGGGGCCGAACGACCAGGGCATCGGCTGGAACATCCTGTTCTCGCTGAAGCGCGTGGCGGTCGGTTTCGGCATGGCCGCCGCGGTCGGCATCCCGATGGGCTTCATGCTCGGGCGCTTCGAGTTCCTGAACCGCATGGTCTCGCCGCTGGTCAGCCTGCTGCGGCCGGTGTCACCGCTGGCCTGGCTGCCGATCGGCCTGCTGGTCTTCAAGTCGGCCAACCCGGCCGCCATCTGGACCATCTTCATCTGCTCGATCTGGCCGATGATCATCAACACCGCAGTGGGTGTGCAGCGCGTGCCGGCCGACTACCTGAACGTCGCCCGGGTGCTGAACCTCAGTGAATGGAAGATCATCACGCGCATCCTGTTCCCGGCCGTGCTGCCCTACATGCTGACCGGCGTGCGCCTGTCGGTGGGCACCGCGTGGCTGGTGATCGTCGCAGCCGAGATGCTGACCGGCGGCGTGGGCATCGGCTTCTGGGTGTGGGACGAATGGAACAACCTCAACGTCCAGCACATCATCATCGCGATCTTCGTGATCGGCATCGTCGGCCTGCTGCTCGAGCAGATGCTGATGACCATCGCCAAGCGTTTCTCGTTCGACGACTGAAGAAAGGATCACGCATGAACCACTTCATCCAAGTGCAGAACGCCGAGATGGTGTTCACCACCCGCAAGGGCCGTTTCCACGCACTGCGCGAGATCGACCTGACGGTCGACAAGGGCGAATTCGTCACCTTGATCGGCCACTCCGGCTGCGGCAAGTCGACGCTGCTGAACCTGATCGCCGGGCTGCTCTTGCCCTCCTCCGGCGTGCTGCTGTGCGACAACAAGGAGATCAATGCGCCGGGGCCGGAGCGCGCGGTGGTGTTCCAGAACCATTCGCTGCTGCCCTGGCTGACCTGCTTCGAGAACGTCTATCTGGCGGTCGAGCGTGTGTTCGGCACTGCCGAAGGCAAGCCGCAGCTGAAGGCGCGCACCAAGGCGGCGCTCGATCTGGTCGGCATGGGGCATGCGCTGAACAAGCGGCCGCATGAAGTCTCCGGCGGCATGAAGCAGCGCGTGGGCATTGCCCGCGCGCTTGCGATGGAGCCCAAGGTGCTGCTGATGGACGAGCCCTTCGGCGCACTGGACGCGCTGACCCGTGCGCACCTCCAGGACGAACTGCTGAAGATCGTCGCGCGCACGCACAGCACCGTGGTGATGGTGACGCACGATGTCGACGAGGCCGTGCTGCTGTCCGACCGCATCGTGATGATGACCAATGGGCCGGCCGCGACGATCGGCGAGATCCTGACGGTCGACCTGCCGCGCCCGCGCAACCGCGTGGAACTGGCCGAGGACACCAAGTACGTGCACTGCCGCAAGGAGGTGCTGGACTTTCTGTACACGCGGCACGGCCACGTTGAAAAGGTGGCTGCTTGAGTCAGGCTCTGGCATAGCCCTTGCTCAGATTGGACTGGCGTCCGGAAACGGCGTCTGTCTATCTCCTCAGCAGGGCCTGGGCCCTTTCGTCCAACCCCTCGGCTCCGACGCCGGGGGGTTTTTTTTCGCAGGTCGCAGCGGTGACAAGACGAAGCAGCGGCAAACGCCACAATCACGCACATGGGACGACTCTTTCTGGTGCGCCACGGCCAGGCCTCGTTTGGCGCCGACAACTACGATCAACTCAGCCCCCTGGGCACCCGCCAATGCGTGCGGCTGGGCGACTACTTCCGCACCAAGGGCCTGAGCTTTGACGGCGTGCTGACCGGCACGCTGCAGCGCCAGATCCAAAGCTACGAAGGCATTGCCGAGGGCCTGCAAGCTCGCCAGGATCCGCTGCGGTGGCCCGGCCTCAATGAATACGACAGCCACGCGGTGATTGCCACCGTGCACCCGCAAACGCTCGAGAAGCCGACTTCGCCGGAGATGGTCCGCCACCACTTCCGCCTACTGCGCGACGGCCTGCAGCAATGGATGGCCGGCAAGTCCCAGCCGCTGGGCATGCCCCGCTACGCCGACTTCGTCGCCGGCGTCCGCGGCGCGCTGGACCACGTGCGCACGCACCATGATGGCGACGTGCTGATCGTCTCCAGCGGCGGGCCGATTGCCACCGCGGTCGGGCTGCTGATGGGCGCGACGCCGGAAGCATCGATCGAGCTGAACCTGCGCATCCGCAACAGCTCGGTCACCGAGTTCACGTTCACGCCGAAGCGCCACTCGCTGGTGACTTACAACACGCTGCCGCACCTGGACAGTGCGGAGTACGCCGACTGGATCACACACGCCTGAGCCAGCGGTGGCTCAGGCCACGCTCAGTGGTTCTCTCGTGCGTGGTTGATCGAGTATTTGGGAATCTCGATCGTCAGGTCTTCGCCGGCCACGATGGCCTGGCAACTCAGGCGCGATTGCGGCTCCAGCCCCCAGGCACGGTCGAGCAGGTCTTCTTCGCTCTCGTCCTGCTCGTTCAGCGACGCAAAGCCCTGGCGCACGACCACGTGGCAGGTGGTGCAGGCGCAACTCATCTCGCAGGCGTGCTCAATCGCGATGCCGTTCTCAAGCAAGGCCTCGCAGATCGAGGTGCCGCGTGGCGCTTCGATCGAATCGCCCTGCGGGCAGTAGTCGGGGTGCGGGAGGATCTTGATGACGGGCATCGGTGTGGCCTGGAGGATCAGATGTCTTCGACCTTGCGGCCGGTCAACGCAGCGCGGATGCCGCGGTTCATGCGCGCGGCGGCAAAGGCTTCGGTGCCCTGGGCAAGCGCTTCGATGGCAGCGTCGATCTTCGCAGCGTCCTCGCCGGCGGCCATTTGGGTCAACTCGGCCAGCAAGGCATGGATGGCCGTGTGTTCGGCTTCGGTCAGCAACTCGCCGTCGGCCGCCAGCGCCGCCTGCGTGGCCAGGCTCATGCGCTGGGCCTCGACGCGCGATTCGCTCAAGCGTCGCGCCACCATGTCCGTCTCGGCGCTGGCGAAGCCTTCACGCAGCATGCGCGCGATCTCGTCGTCGGCCAGGCCGTAACTGGGCTTCACGACCACCGCAGCCTCGACGCCCGAGCCCAGCTCACGGGCCGAGACGCTGAGCAAACCATCCGCATCGACCTGGAAGCTGACGCGGATGCGCGCGGCACCGGCGACCATCGGCGGGATGCCGCGCAGCTCGAAGCGCGCCAGCGAGCGGCAATCGCTGACCAGCTCACGCTCGCCTTGCAGCACATGGATGGCCATGGCCGTCTGGCCGTCCTTGAAGGTCGTGAAGTCCTGCGCCTTGGCCACCGGAATCGTGGTGTTGCGCTCGATCACGCGCTCGACCAAGCCACCCATGGTCTCCAGTCCCAGCGACAGCGGAATCACGTCCAGCAGCAGCAGTTCGCCATCCTTGGCATTGCCGGCCAGCGCATTGGCCTGGATGGCCGCGCCAATGGCCACCACTTCGTCGGGGTTCAGGTTGATCAGCGGCGGCCGGCCGAACAGGTCGCCCACTGCCGCGCGCACCGCCGGCATGCGGGTGGAGCCGCCGACCATCACGACACCTTGCACATCGTCCTTCTGCACGCGCGCGTCGCGCAACACCTTGCGCACGCCGGCCAGGGTGCGGTCGACCAGCGGGCGCGTCAGCGCATCGAACTGCTCGCGCGTCACCGGCACGCTGATCGGCCGATCGCCGATGCTGCAGTTCAGCGTCGCCTCGGCCGCATCGGTCAGCGCTTCTTTGGCCGCCCGCGCGGCCACCAGCACCTGGCGCTTGTCTTGCGGCGTCACGGCCGCGGCATGGGCTTGCTGCAAGGCCCAGTCGGCCAGCGCATGGTCGAAATCATCGCCGCCCAGAGCGGCGTCGCCACCGGCAGCCACCACCTCGAACACGCCGCGCGACAGGCGCAGCAGCGAGATGTCGAAGGTGCCGCCACCCAGGTCGTACACCGCGTACAGGCCTTCGCTGCCGTTGTCCAGGCCATAGGCCACCGCGGCGGCCGTCGGTTCATTGATCAGGCGCAGCACGTTCAGCCCCGCCAGCTGCGCGGCGTCCTTGGTGGCTTGGCGCTGGGCTTCGTCGAAGTAGGCCGGCACAGTGATCACGGCGCCGAACAAATCGTCGTTGAAGGTGTCCTCGGCGCGGTAGCGCAGCGTGGCCAGGATTTCGGCCGACACTTCCACCGGCGTCTTGCGGCCGGCACGCGTGTCCAACGCCACCATGCCCGGCTGATCGACGAAGCGATAGGGCAGCCGATCGTGGCCATGGATGTCGGCCAGCCCGCGCCCCATGAAACGCTTGACCGACGCAATGGTGTTCTCCGGATCCTCGCCCTGCGCTGCCCGCGCGTCGAAGCCGATCTGGCGGCCGCCCTGGTCCAGGTAGCGCACGACCGATGGCAGGATCACGCGGCCCTGGCCGTCGGGCAGGCATTCGGTCACGCCGTGGCGCACCGCAGCGACCAGCGAATGCGTGGTGCCCAGGTCGATGCCGACGGCGACACGCCGTGCATGCGGGTCGGGCGTCTGCCCGGGTTCGGAGATCTGCAGCAAGGCCATGGGATCTTGTTCTTCGAAGGTCAGGCATCCAGCGCTTCGAGGCGCCGGTGAATGTCGTCACGGAAACGATGCACGAACATCAGCGCCCTCACCTGCGCCGCGGCGGCAGGGGCGTCTTGCTGCTCGTCCAGCGTCAGGCGCAGTTGCTCAATCAGCGTGGCTTCGTGCTGCGCGACGCTGCGGTCCAGCGCTTCCACCGCGGCAGCGCCCTCGGCGTCATCCAGCGCTTCGCGCCAGGCCATCTGTTGCATCAGGAAGGCCGGCGGCATCGCCGTGTTGTTCTCGGCCTCGATGGGTGCACCGCGCAATTCGCACAGGTAGGCGCCGCGCTTCAAGGGATTTTTCAGCCGGCGATAGGCCTCGTTGACACGCACGGCCCATTGCATCGCCAGGCGTTGAGCGGCTGCACCTTCGCTGACGAAGCGGTCCGGGTGCACCTCGGCCTGCAGCGCGCGCCAGCGGTCGTCCAACAGCGCGGGGTCGAGCGCAAAGCGGGGCTCCAGGCCGAACAGCGTGAAATCGTCGTCGTCGATCTTCATGGGTGACACAAAACAAAGGCGCGGCAAACCACACCGCGCCTCGCTATACAAGCCGAATTCGGCTTACACGCGGAAGGACTCTCCGCAGCCGCAGCGATCTTTCTCGCGCGGGTTGTGGAACTTGAAGCCTTCGTTCAAGCCTTCGCGCACGAAGTCCAGTTCGGTGCCCTCGATGTAGGGCAGGCTCTTCGGGTCGACCAGGATCTTCACGCCGTGGCCTTCAAACACATGGTCCTCGGGCGCAATCTCATCAGCGTACTCCAGCTTGTAGGCCAGGCCCGAACAGCCGGTGGTCTTGATGCCCAGGCGCACACCGACGCCCTTGCCGCGTTTGCTGATGTAGCGCGACACATGCCGCGCTGCGGCCTCCGACAGGGTGACAGCCATGGCCGACTCAGTGGGCACGGCCGGCCTCAGCAGGCTCAGCCGCGGCTTCGCCATGCTTGGCCTGGTAGTCCTTCACCGCGGCCTTGATCGCGTCTTCGGCCAGGATCGAGCAGTGGATCTTCACCGGCGGCAGCGCCAGTTCTTCGGCGATGTTGGTGTTCTTGATCGTCAGCGCCTGGTCCAGCGTCTTGCCCTTGACCCATTCGGTCACCAGCGAGCTGGAAGCGATGGCCGAGCCGCAGCCATAAGTCTTGAAGCGAGCGTCCTCGATCAGCCCGGTGGCCGGGTTGACCTTGATCTGCAGCTTCATCACGTCGCCGCAGGCCGGCGCGCCGACCATGCCGGTGCCGACCGTGTCGTCACCCTTTTCAAAGGAGCCGACGTTGCGCGGATTTTCGTAGTGGTCAATGACCTTGTCGCTGTATGCCATGAGGGTTCTCCAACGATGCTTGTACGGTGATCAGTGGGCCGTCCACTGGATTGAGCTGATGTCGATGCCGTCGCGGTACATCTCCCACAACGGCGAGAGTTCGCGCAGCTTGGCCACGCGATCCTTCAGCGTGCTGACGGCGTAATCGATCTCCGCTTCGGTGGTGAAGCGGCCGATCGTCATGCGCAGGCTCGAATGCGCCAGTTCGTCGCTCCGGCCCAGCGCGCGCAGCACATAACTGGGCTCCAGGCTGGCCGAGGTGCAGGCCGAGCCGGACGACACTGCCAGGCCCTTGACGCCCATGATCAGCGATTCGCCCTCGACGAAATTGAACGAGATGTTCAGGTTGTGCGGCACGCGGCGCTCGAGGTCGCCGTTGATGAAAACCTGCTCGATGTCGCTCAGTCCCGACAGCAGCTTGTGGTGCAGCATGCGGATGCGTTCGCTCTCGGTGCCCATCTCTTCGCCGGCCAGGCGATAAGCCTCGCCCATGCCGACGATCTGGTGCGTGGCCAGCGTGCCTGAGCGCATGCCACGCTCGTGCCCACCACCGTGCATCTGGGCCTCGATGCGCACCCGCGGCTTGCGGCGCACGTACAGCGCGCCGATGCCCTTGGGGCCGTAGGTCTTGTGCGAGGCCAGGCTCATCAGGTCGACCGGCAGCTTGCTCAAGTCGATCGACACCTTGCCGGTGGCCTGCGCCGCATCGACGTGGAAGATGATGCCGCGCTCGCGGCACATCGCGCCGATGGCCGGAATGTCCTGGATCACGCCGATCTCGTTGTTGACCAGCAGCACCGACACCAGGATCGTGTCCGGACGCAATGCGTCCTTGAAGCGGTCCAGGTCCAGCAGGCCGTTCTGCTGCACGTCGAGGTATGTGACCTCGAAGCCCTGGCGCTCCAGTTCGCGCATCGTGTCGAGCACGGCCTTGTGCTCGGTCTTCAGCGTGATCAGGTGCTTGCCGCGGGTCTTGTAGAACTGCGCCGCACCCTTGATCGCCAGGTTGATGGATTCAGTAGCGCCGGAGGTCCAGACAATTTCGCGTGGATCAGCGCCAACCAGCGCAGCCACCTTCTCCCGAGATTTCTCGACGATCTCTTCCGCCTCCCAACCCCAGGCGTGACTGCGCGAGGCCGGATTGCCGAAATGCTCGCGAAGCCAGGGAATCATCGCGTCGACAACACGCGAGTCCACCGGCGTCGTGGCGCCGTAGTCGAGGTAGATCGGGAAGTGCGGGGTCATGGATGTAGGGGACGAAAGGACTTCAACAACGGGTCTGCAGACTTACTTGGACACGGCCTTGCGTCACTTGGACATGGCGTTGCCAAGGGCAAACACGGAATTCGGCGCGGTGACCTTGATCGGCTTGACCACTGGCACGGTGGAGATTGCACGCTTGATCGGCGCTTCTTCGATCGACACGCCCTTGGCGAGTTGGTCATCGACCAGCTTCTTGAGCGAAATCGAATCGAGGTATTCGATCATTTTCTGGTTCAGGCTGGCCCACAGGTCGTGCGTCATGCAGCGGCCGGCGTCGTCGCCCATGCAGTTTTCCTTGCCGGCGCAGCCGGTGGCATCGATTGGCTCATCGACCGCGACAATGATGTCGGCGACGGTGATTTCATCGGCACGGCGGCCCAGCGAGTAACCGCCGCCGGGGCCGCGGGTGCTTTCCACCAACTCATGCCGGCGCAGCTTGCCGAAGAGTTGCTCAAGGTAGGAAAGCGAGATCTGCTGACGTTGGCTGATGGCCGCCAGCGCAACCGGCCCGTTGTTCGAGCGCAGGGCCAGATCGATCATCGCGGTAACAGCAAATCGGCCTTTGGTGGTCAGACGCATTGGGTTCTCCTGAGTGCTCGCGGCAGCGCCGCAGCAAGACGATCGGACAGCGGTTTCGGCGGTCAGATCGGCGAGCAGCCGACGTGTCTACGAGACGTGGCAATCGTTATCCGACTGCGTTAGTCAAGTATACCTGAAGCCGACTGTTTTGGTCGGCATTGGCCCGGGAAGTTCCCCGGTCAGCGCTCGGCCAATTGGCGTTGCAGCGTCACCACCAGACCATCGCAGGCCGGTTCGATCAGGTCCAGCACGCGCTCGAAACCGGCCGGCCCGCCGTAGTAGGGATCAGGCACTTCCTGCAGGCCTGCGGCCGGTGCGTACTGCAGCAACAAGCCCAGGCGCTGGGCGAGTGGTGCCGGGCAACTGGCCGACAAATGGTCCAGGTTCTCGCGGTCCATGGCCAGTACGACATGGAAGCGTTCAAAGTCCGCCGCGGCGATGCGGCGCGAGCGAATGGCCGCCAAGTCGTATCCGCGCTTGGCCCCTGCCGCCACCGCGCGTGCGTCCGGCGGCGTGCCTCGCTCGCCGTGGGTACCGGCCGACGCGACACCGACGCGATGGTCCAGCCCGGCTCGCGCCAGCTTGGCCCGCAGCACCGCTTCGGCCGTTGGCGACCGGCAAATGTTGCCGAGGCAGACCATCAGGACGTTCAACTCGGGCAAGGGACGGCGACGCAGGAAGGACCACACGGGAGCGGCAGCATAGCCGATGTGCCGGCATGCGCCGGTCGTTCAGCGCGTGAGCGGGATCACGTTGGCATCGTGCCCGCCGCCGGCACCAAAGGCCTGCTCACGCAGCAGCGCCAACTGGTCGCGCACCCGCGCAGCCTTTTCGAACTCCAGGTTCTTGGCATGGTCCAGCATCTGCCGCTCCAGCAACTTGATGCGCTTGGCCAGGTCCTTCTCCGACAGCAGTTCGCCCGCCGCCGCCTCGACCATGCCGCGCACCTTGCTCTTGTCGTCCTGGGCGTTGACGATGCCGTCGATCATCTCCTTGACCTGCTTCATCACGCTGCGCGGCACGATGCCCATCAGCTCGTTGTGCGCAATCTGCTTCAGGCGCCGGCGCTCGGTTTCGCCCAGCGCGCTGCGCATCGAATCGGTCATCTTGTCGGCATAGAGGATGGCGCGGCCGTTGATGTGGCGGGCCGCGCGGCCGATGGTCTGGATCAGGCTGCGCTCGGACCGCAGGAAGCCTTCCTTGTCGGCATCGAGGATGGCCACCAGCGAAACCTCCGGGATGTCCAGCCCTTCGCGCAGCAAGTTGATGCCGACCAGCACATCGAACACGCCCAGCCGCAGGTCGCGGATGATCTCGACCCGTTCGACGGTATCGATGTCCGAGTGCAGGTAGCGCACCTTGACGCCGTTGTCGGTGAGGTAGTCGGTCAGCTGCTCGGCCATGCGCTTGGTCAGCGTGGTGATCAGCACCCGCTCGCGGATCTCGACACGGTCGCGGATCTCCTGCAGCACGTCGTCGACCTGGTGCGTGGCGGGCCGCACCTCGACCAGCGGGTCGACCAGCCCGGTGGGCCGCACCAGTTGCTCCACCACCTGGCCGGCGTGCTGCTGCTCGTAGGCCGCCGGCGTGGCCGAGACGAACACCGCCTGGCGCATCTTGGTCTCGAATTCCTCGAACTTCAGCGGCCGGTTGTCCAGCGCGCTGGGCAAGCGGAAGCCGTACTCGGAAAGAACCGTCTTTCGGGCGCGGTCGCCGTTGTACATGCCGCCGAACTGGCCGATCAGCACATGGCTCTCGTCCAGGAACATCAGCGCGTCGCGCGGCAGGTAGTCCACCAGGGTCGGCGGCGGCTCACCCGGCTTGGCACCGGACAAATGCCGCGTGTAGTTCTCGATGCCCTTGCAGTGGCCGACCTCCTGCATCATCTCCAGGTCGAAGCGCGTGCGCTGCTCCAGCCGCTGCGCTTCCACCAGCTTGCCGGCGGCGACGAATTCGGCCACACGCTCGCGCAACTCGATCTTGATGGTTTCGATGGCCGCCAGCACGCGCTCACGCGGCGTCACATAGTGGCTGGACGGGTAGATCGTGAAGCGTGGCACCTTCTGCCGCACGTGCCCCGTCAAGGGATCCAGCAGCGACAGGCTCTCAACCTCGTCGTCGAACAGCTCCAGCCGCACGGCCAGCTCGCTGTGCTCGGCCGGGAACACGTCGATCGTGTCGCCGCGCACGCGAAAGCTGCCGCGCGAAAAGTCGGTTTCGTTGCGGGTGTACTGCATGCGGATCAGCTGCGCGATCACGTCGCGCTGGCCGATCGTGTCGCCCACGCGCACGATGAAGCGCATCTGCGTGTAGTCCTCGGGCTTGCCGATGCCGTAGATCGCGCTGACTGAGGCCACGATGATGGTGTCGCGCCGCTCCAGCACGCTCTTGGTCGCCGACAGCCGCATCTGCTCGATGTGCTCGTTGATCGACGAATCCTTCTCGATGAACAGGTCGCGCTGCGGCACGTAGGCCTCGGGCTGGTAGTAATCGTAATAGCTGACGAAGTACTCGACAGCGTTCTTCGGGAAGAACTCGCGGAACTCGCTGTACAGCTGCGCCGCCAGCGTCTTGTTCGGCGCAAACACGATCGCCGGCCGGCCCAGCCGGGCGATCACATTGGCCATCGTGAAGGTCTTGCCGGAGCCGGTCACGCCCAGCAGCGTCTGGTAGGTCAGGCCGTCGTTGATGCCCTCGACCAGTTGATCGATCGCGGTGGGCTGATCACCCGCCGGCGGGTAGGGTTGGAACAGCTGGAACGGCGAATCCGGGAAGCTGACGAACTCTCCTTCGGTCGGCGCGGGAGTGTCCACTTCGGCAAGCTGAGTCATCGGGTAATCCCTGAACGTCTAAAATTCGGTCCGCCTGGTGTTGCCAGCGGCTGCGTGCTCATTCCGACAGCGTAGCGCAGCGGCATCGGGCCTGCAGCCCCACCTCGTCACCTTCCCGCCAGGCTGCTGCCACCCTTCTGACAGGATGTTTCCGACATGACGCTGTTTGCCGCCGTCGACATGGCCCCGCGCGACCCGATCCTGGGCCTGAACGAGCAATTCAACGCCGACCCCAACCCGGGCAAGGTCAACCTGGGTGTCGGGGTGTACTTCGACGACAACGGCAAGCTGCCGCTGCTGCAGTGCGTGCAGGCGGCCGAAAAGCAGCTGGTCGAAGCGACCAAGCCCCGCGGCTACCTGCCCATCGACGGCATCGCCGCGTATGACAAGGCCGTGCAAGGCCTGGTTTTCGGCGCCGACAGCGCCGTGCTGCGCGAAGGCCGTGTGGCCACGGTGCAGGCGCTCGGCGGCACCGGCGGCCTGAAGCTCGGCGCGGATTTCCTGAAGAAGCTGCAACCCGATGCCACCGTCCTGATCAGCGATCCGAGCTGGGAAAACCACCGCGCGCTGTTCACCAGTGCCGGCTTCCCGGTCCAGAGCTACTCGTACTACGACGCCGAAGCGCGTGGCGTGCGCTTCGATGCGATGCTGTCCGACCTGAACGCCGCCGCGGCCGGCAGCATCGTCGTGCTGCACGCCTGCTGCCACAACCCGACCGGCTACGACATCTCGCCGGCACAGTGGGAGCAGGTGATCGCCGTGCTGAAGGCCCGCGGCCTGGTGCCCTTCCTCGACATGGCCTACCAGGGCTTCGGCGACGGCATCGCCGAAGACGGCGCGGTGGTGCAGCAGTTCCTCGCTTCAGGCCTGGACTTCTTCATCTCGACCTCGTTCTCGAAAAGCTTCTCGCTGTACGGCGAGCGCGTCGGCGCGTTGAGCCTTGTCTGCGCCAGCAAGGACGAGGCGCAGCGCGTGCTGTCGCAGCTGAAGATCGTGATCCGCACCAACTACTCCAACCCGCCGACGCATGGCGCGCAGGTCGTCGCGACGGTGCTGGACACGCCGACGCTGCGCAAGATGTGGGAAGAGGAACTGGCCGGCATGCGCCTGCGCATCAAGCAGATGCGCACGCTGCTGGCCGACAAGCTGGTGGCTGCCGGCGTCCAGCAGGATTTCAGCTTCATCACGCGCCAGTGCGGCATGTTCAGCTACTCGGGCCTGACGCAGGCCCAGATGCAACGGCTGCGCAGCGAGTTCGGCGTTTACGGCGTCGATTCCGGCCGCATCTGCGTGGCAGCGCTGAACACCCGCAACATCGACCATGTGGTGGCCTCGATCGCCACGGTGATTTGAAGCCACTGACAAGTTGATGCAAGCCCGGTTCGCCGGGCTTTTTTTCGTGAACTCACCCACGCGCTTGACGTCGAAACGACGACGTGTCGGTGAAATCAGTTCAAAAGTACGTGTTATTACTCGATCATCGGAACCCGTGCACGGCGACGATGCAAGCGTTACCATACACGATTGCTGCACTGCAGCATAATTGCGTCGTCGTCATGGCAGTCTCAACGGAGTGGTCCTGAAATGCTGTACCAGCTTTATGAAACCCAACGTGCGCTGATGGCGCCGTTTTCCGAGTTCGCCAGCGCGACGTCCAAGCTGTACAACCACCCCTTGTCGCCGTTCACGCACACGCCGATGGCGCAGCGCGTGTCGGCAGGCCTGGACCTGATGCACCGGCTGGCCAAGGACTACGAAAAGCCCGAGTTCGACATCCGCGGCGCGCTGGTCGACGGTGTCGAGGTGGCGGTGCAGGAGCAGGTGCCGATCAACAAGCCCTTCTGCCGGCTGCTGCGCTTCAAGCGCTTCACCGACAACGCGCCGGTGCTGGAGACGATGAAGAACCAGCCGACCGTGCTGGTCGTGGCACCGCTGTCAGGCCACCACAGCACGCTGCTGCGCGACACGGTGAAGATGCTGCTGGCCGACCACAAGGTGCTGATCACCGACTGGACCGACGCCCGCACCGTGCCGATCGAAGAAGGCAGCTTCCACCTGCACGACTACATCGCCTACATCCAGGAATTCATCCGCTACATCGGCCCCGAGGTCAACGTGATCTCGGTGTGCCAGCCGACCGTGCCGGTGCTGGCCGCCGTGTCGCTGATGGCCACGCATGGCGAATTCACGCCGCGCACGCTGACGATGATGGGTGGCCCGATCGACGCCCGCCGTTCGCCCACCGCGGTGAACAACCTGGCGATGAACAAGAGCTTCGAGTGGTTCGAGAACAACGTGATCTACCGCGTGCCGCCGAACTTCCCCGGCGCCGGCCGTCGCGTGTACCCGGGCTTCCTGCAGCACACCGGCTTCGTCGCGATGAACCCGGACCGCCACGTCAGCTCGCACTACGACTACTTCCTCGATCTGGTGCGCGGCGATGACGACAGCGCCGAATCGCACCGCCAGTTCTACGACGAGTACAACGCCGTGCTGGACATGCCGGCCGAGTACTACCTGGACACCATCAAGACGGTGTTCCAGGACTTCGCGCTGGTCAACGGCACCTGGGATGTCGACGGCACCATCGTGCAGCCGCAGGACATCACCACCAGCGCGATGATGACGGTGGAAGGTGAACTGGACGACATTTCCGGCGCCGGCCAGACCAAGGCCGCGCATGAGCTGTGCACCGGCATTCCCAAGGACCGCCAGTTCCACTACGACGTGGTCGGCGCGGGCCACTACGGCATCTTCTCGGGCCGCCGCTGGCGCGAAAAGGTGTACCCGGAGATCAAGGCCTTCATCCAGCGCTTCAACGCCGAAGAAGAACGCATCGACCTCGGCGCGCCCCAACCCGCGGCGCGCAAGCGCACGGCCCGCAGGGCCTGATCCGGCGCGGATAATCCCGGCGGTGACTGCCACCGCCGAATCTCCCGTTATCCTGCTCGCCGCGCGCATCGACGCGGCGCTGCCGCAGACCCAGTGCACACGCTGCGGCTACCCGGATTGCCGACACTACGCCGAAGCCATCGCGGCCGGTGAAGCCGGCATCAACCAATGCCCGCCCGGCGGCACCGAAGGCATCGTGCGGCTCGCGGAGATCACCGGCCGGCCGGTGCTGCCGCTGGATGAAAGCCATGGCCTCGAGGGCCCACTGACACTCGCGGTGATCGACGAAGCCTGGTGCATCGGCTGCACGCTGTGCATCAAGGCCTGCCCGGTGGATTGCATCATCGGCGCGCCGAAGCTGATGCACACCGTGATCGACGCGCTGTGCACCGGTTGCGAGCTGTGCGTACCAGTGTGTCCGGTCGACTGCATCGCGATGCAGCCTGTCAACACCGAACGCAGCGGCTGGGCAGCCTGGTCGCCCGCACAGGCGGACGCGTCGCGTGAACGTTATGCCTTTCACCAGCTGCGCCTGGAGCGCGACAAGCGCGAGAACGACGAACGCCTGGCCGCCAAGGCCAGGGCCAAATTGGCCGATCTGGAGAACCAGACCCGGCTGAGCGATCCCGATGCCATCAGCGCCAAGCGCGCGGTGATCGAGGCCGCGCTGGCCCGGGCACGCAAGCCGGCAGGTGAAGACTCATGAACGCTGCAGACATCGAATCCTTCTTCGCCACGCTGGCCGCGGCGAACCCGCAACCGGCCAGCGAGCTGGAATACACCAGCGTGTTCGAGCTGCTGGCGGCTGTGCTGCTGTCGGCGCAGGCCACCGATGTGGGCGTCAACAAGGCCACGCGCCGGCTGTTCCCGGTGGCCAACACGCCGCAGGCGCTGCTGGCGCTGGGCCATGAGCGCTTGTGCGAGCACATCCGCACGATCGGGCTGTACCGCAACAAGGCCAAGCACCTGCTGCAGACCTGCCAGATGCTGATCGACCGGCATGGTGGCCAGGTGCCGCGCAGCCGTGCCGCGCTGGAAGCCCTGCCCGGCGTCGGCCGCAAGACCGCGAACGTGGTCCTGAACGTGGCCTTCGGTGAACCGACGATGGCGGTTGACACGCACATCTTCCGCGTCAGCAACCGCAGCGGCCTGGCGCCGGGCAAGACACCGCTGCATGTCGAGCTGCAACTGGAGAAACGGGTGCCGGAGCGCTACCGCATCGAAGCCCACCATTGGTTGATCCTGCATGGGCGCTATGTTTGTGTCGCGCGCTCGCCCAAGTGCGGCATCTGCGCCGTGCGGCCGTGGTGCGACACCGGAAAGCAGCTCAAGCCATGAAGCTCGTGCGTTGGCTGTCGCTGCTGCTCGCCGCCTGCTCGGCAGGCACCACACCGGCCGCGCCGGTCAGCGTGCGTGACGACCTGGGCCAGGTGTTGACACTGCCGGCCCCGGCGCGCCGCGTGGTCACGCTGGCACCGCACCTGGCCGAACTGGTGTTTGCGGTGGGCGCCGGCGAGCGCCTGGTCGGCGTGATGCGCTACAGCGACCATCCGCCGCCGGTCACGCAACTGCCGATCGTCGGCGATGCGTTTGCGGTGAACCTGGAGGTCATCGCGACGCTGAAGCCCGAGCTGATCCTGATGTGGTCCAGCGGCGTCAACCCGCGCCAGCAGCAGCGCCTGCAGGCCCTGGGCCTGCCGACCTACGACAGCGAGATCGGCACGCTGGAGGGCCTGACTGAAACGCTGCGCCGGCTGGGCCGGCTGTTCGGCACCGAGGCGGTCGCCGAAGCCGCCGCCAAGGACACCGAGGCACGCTGGCAGGCCTTGCGCGCCCGCTACGCCCAACGCCCGCCGGTGCGGGTGTTCTACCAGTTGTGGCACGAGCCGCTGATGACGGTGAACCGGGCGCACCTGATCGACCAGGCGATCAGCGCCTGCGGCGGCGTCAACGTCTTCGCGCAGCAGCCGACGCTGACGCCGACGATCAGCTGGGAAGCCGCCGTGGCCGCGAACCCGCAGGTGGTGATCACCGGTGTCGCGCGCGACGAACCGGCGCGCCTGGAAACCTGGATGCGCTTCAGCCGCGTCGAGGCGGTGCGCCGCCGGCAGGTGATCGCCCTCGACGGCCATCTGCTGGCACGCATGACGCCGCGCTTCGTCGACGGTGCGCAGGCGCTGTGCGAAGCGATCGACCGGGCCCGCCCCTAGTATTCGAATGACACGGCCACCTACACGGCCACCCACACCCCGCCGGCTTCGCGCCAGGCACAGCCGTAGACCCGCTCGAGCACCGGCGCGCTGATCATCTGCGCGCAGCCGCCGGCCGACCAGCCGCCGTCGCCGTGCAGCGCCAGCACATGGGTGGCGGCGCGCAGGATCCAGTTCACGTCATGCGCGCTGGCCACCAGTGCGGCGCTGCCGTCGGCGCTGACGAGGCCTGAGAACCACTGCGCAATGCGCGCCTGGTGCGCGGGGTCCTGGAACGAGACGGGCTCGTCCATCAGCATCAGCGGCGCGCCCTGCAATGCACATTGCGCCAACGCGATGCGCTGGCGTTCGCCGCCCGAGAGCTGCATCACGCCGCGCTGCGCCAGGTGGGCCACATCCAGCTGCACCAGTGCCTGCTCCATCGTCAGGCGGCCCGGCCGCACGGTGGACAGCGCCAGCAGGCGCTGCACGCTGAGCGGAAACCGATCCACCAGGTGCTGCGGCGCATAAGCCCGGGCCCAGGCCGCATCGGCCGCCGCCCACGCGGTCTGCGGGCGGCCCAGCCAGTGCACCTCGCCCTGCCGTTCCGGCACGCCCAAGCCGGCCAGCGCACGCAGCAGCGTGCTCTTGCCAGCAGCGTTGCGCCCGATCACGCACCAACGCTCACCGGGCTGCACCTGCCAATCGAGTGCTCTGACGAGGCAACGCCCGGCGGCATGCAGGCTCAGCGCCCTTGCCTCGAGCAAGGGGGCGGCGGCACTCATCGCGGCCCCCGCATCAGCACCGCAATGAACAGCGGCGCGCCCACCAGCGACATCACCGCGCCCACCGGCAATTCCAGCGGCGCCACCACCGTGCGGGCCACCAGATCGGCCAGCGTCAACAGTGCCGCGCCGCCGACTGCACTCATCCAGGCCAGGTCGCGAGTGCGCTGCACGCCCAGCAGGCGCAGCGCCTGCGGCACGACCAGACCGACAAAGCCGATCGCGCCGGCGCTGGCCACCGCCATGCCGGCGGCCAGCGACGCGCTGACCAGCAGCGCCAGCCGCAGCCGGCGCACCGGCTCGCCGAGCAGCGCCGCCACCTCGCTGCCGAGCAGCAGGCGATCGATCGCCGTGTCGCGCCAGCTCAGGCCGATCACGAACAGCAGCGCCGCGGCACCACAGGCCGCGCCGCCCTGCGCGCCCGACAAGTCGCCGATCAGCCAGAAGATCGCACCGCGCAGCCGCTGGTCCGGCGTGATCGCCAGCAGCAGCGTCGCGATGGCGCCGCACAGCGACGCCAGCATCGCGCCGGTGAGCACCAGACGCGGCGAGGCGTCCTCGCCGGCGGCCAGCGCACTGCGTGTCAGCGCCAGCAGGGCCACGCCGGCAGCCAGCGCGCCCAGGCCGGCCCCCAGCCACAGGCTGCCGCCCATCATCAGGGTTAGCAAGGCCCCCACCGACGCACCGCCCGAAGTGCCCAGCACATAGGGGTCGGCCAGCGGATTGCGCAGCAGCACCTGCATGGCCAGGCCCGACAGCGCCAGCAGCGCGCCCACGCCGGCCGCGGCGCCGACACGCGGCGCACGCAGCTGCACGATCAGCTCACGATCGAAGCCCGCGCTGCCCAGCGCCAGCCCGGCCAGCAGCGCCGCCGCCAGCAGGCCCAGCAGGCCCGCCGACAAGGCAGCCAGTCGCGCGCCGGTCAGGCCCATGTCACCACGCGTTCAGTCAGAGCGGCAGGCGCCAACGCAGGCCGGCGAAGACGCCACGCGCCGGCTGGTTGTAGTACTGCGCCGTCTGGTAGTGCACATCGGCAACATTCTCGATGCGCGCGAACCATTGCAGGTCGCGCGACATGTCCCATTGCGCGGTGACATCGCCCACCGTGTAGGCCGGCAGCGTGACGCCGCCGCTGTCCGGCCGATCACCGGCATGGCGCAGCGCCAGGCCGACACGCCAGCCCTGCCCCAGGTCATGCGAGACGGCCAGCGAACCCAGCACATCGCTGCGGCGCAGGCGGCGCGCGCCCGTCACGTCGTCGATCGCACGTTGCGAGGTCAGGCTGCCGCGCAGGTCTGTGTTGCCAATGCGGCCGTTGTACGACAGCTCCAGCCCCTGGTTGCGCGTGCGGGCGACGTTCGCGAACGCGAAGGTCGCGTTGTCGTATTCGATCTCGTCGATGACGCGGGTGCGGAACAGCGTGGCGCGCAGGCGCTGGTTCGCCGTCGCCCATTGCAGGCCCAGCTCCGCCGTGCGGCTGAGTTCGGGCTTCAGTTCAGGGTTGCCGAAGTACGGCGCGTACAGGTAGCCCAGCGGCGCCACGCCGAAGGCATTGGCGACCTGGGCCGTGGCCTTCCAGGCCGGGGCGAACTGCCAGCCCCAGGCCAGGCTGCCGCTGCTGCGCGAACCGATCTGGTCGACATCGTCGTGGCGCAGGTTCAGCGCCAGATCGTGCGCGCCAATGCTGGCGCGTGCACCGCCAAACACCGCCCGCAGCGAGCGCGCATGCTGGTAGCCGCCGCCGAAGCCGTCATCCGCCGTGATGCGCTGGCGCTGGTAGTCCAGACCGCCGTTGACCAGCAGCGTCGGCGAAACCTTGACGCTGTTGTCCCAGTTCAGCGAATCGACCGTCGTGCGGTAAGCCGCGTGGTAGCCGAAGTCACCGCTGGTGTCGTCGAAGGTGTCCTCCCGCTGGCTCGACAGGCGCACGCGGCTGGACCAAGCGGCGGTGAGGCTGTTCTCGCTGCTCAGGTGCGCCAGATCCTTGCGCGTGCGGCTGCGCTGCGTGTCGGTGGGCGCGGAGAACCGGCTGTCGTAATCGAGCTTGCCGTCGCTGTGCACCCAGCCGGCGGCCAGGCTGTGCTCGGCGCTCAGCGCATGCCCCAGGTTCAGCGCAGCACTGGTGTTGCGGTAGCCGTCGCGGTCGGCGTTCACGGCGGGCAGCTGCTGCGCATCGAGCGCCGAATAACCGCGGTCCCGCTCGCCGGAAACGCCGAAGCTGGCGTGCGTCGCACCCCAGCGCTGCGTGGCCTGCGCCGAGCCGTGCACCAGGCCGCGCGAGCCGCCCTCGATACGCACGCTGGCCTGCGGCGTCGCCGACGCGCTGCGCGTGAAGACCTGGATCACGCCACCGATCGCACCCGCGCCATACAGCGCCGAGGCATTGCCACGCACGATCTCGATGCGGTCGACCTGGTCCAGCATCAGGTGTTCGATGCCGATCTGGCCGGTGGCGTCCTGGCGCGACAAGGGCACGCCGTCTACCAGTACCAGCACCTGCCGCGCTTGCGCGCCGCGCAGGAACAGCGAGGTGGCGGTGCCACGCGGCCCGTTGCTCGACAACTGCACGCCGGCCTCGGTGGCCAGCAGTGCGGCCAGGTCGACGGCCTGCGAAAGTTCGATGTCGGTACGGTTCAGTACCGTGGTGTGCGGCAAGGTATTGGTGAGCGCTTGCGACGTGCGGCCGGCGGTGACGACCACCGTCTGCGCTTCGTCGGCCAGCGAAGGGCCGGCAAAGATTGCGCCGAGTGCGGCCACGAGTGGGGCGGCGCGGTGCGCCAGGGAGTGATGAGGCATGGAGGTGAGGCAAACAACGAGGAACGCCTGCCCACGCTTCCCCGCGCGGGCATCGGCACTGCGGCTTCGCTCGCGGCATGGCCGCGGGCAAAGCCCCCTGTTGGCCGGTATCCGGGCTGGCGGAAACTACCCCCGTGGCCTTCCCGGTTGCCGTGGCAGCCAGTGGCTCAAAGACACAGGGGGCGGAGACAAGGGCGTCTCGTCCGCTTACCGTTGCGGGGGCAGCGCAGGTTGGTCCGCATCCGGGGGATGACGGCTCTCCTGCTTCCCGTTTAACCTGGCTGCAGCGAGTCGCAGCCAGAGCACCAACGGGCCCGATGCTACCAGTGCCGGCGAGCACAGCACGCAACACTGCCCCCTGCGGCCACGGCGCTGCGCAGGGGTCCGAAGCCTACAATCGCAGCCTCCTCAGAAGGCGGCGGGCGGCCCATGTCCAGATTCGATGAACTTGCCGAGCGCGTCGAACGCCTCGTGCTGCGGCACGAGGAGTTGAAGCGCACCAATGCATTGCTCGAGCAACAGCTGGCCACCGTGAGCCACGAGCGCGACAGCCTGCGCTCGCGCCTGCTGGCTGCGCGCACGCGCATCGACGCGCTGATCGAACGCATCCCGGCCGAGCAGGTGATTGCCGGCGAACCGGGTGAGCGCAAGGCATGAAGCAGATCGAAGCCACCATCCTCGGCCAGAGCTATGTGCTGGCCTGCCCACCCGGCGGCGAAGCCTTGCTGCTCGAAGCGGTGAACATCGTCGACCGCGAGATGAGCGCCATCCGCGACGCCGGCAAGGTCAAGGCCCGCGAACGCATGGCCGTTCTCGCGGCCTTGAACCTGGCCTACCAACGGGCCGAGTTGATGCAGTTGCCGGCGCCGGTCCCGGCACCGAATGGCAGCACGCGCGGCGCGTTCGACGCGCCGGCGGCGGATGTCGATGCACTGATCCGCCGCATCGATGCCGCACTCGGCGACGACGGTCTGCTGCTGTGAAGAAATGATCGCCGCAAGGCCGGCAAGCCGTGCTTAAAATGGCCCCGTCCGGAGTGTTCGCGTGGGTTTTATATTTCCTTGAACCGATGCTCAATGAGCCAGGGCTTGGAACATCGCCAGGCTGGCGTGATCGTCTCGCGTCAGATGAACCCAAAGCCTCGCTGACCTCGCCCACCTGAATCTGACCTTTAGGTTCAGGAATGCGGCCCACGGTGCGCTCCGGACACCCTTCTTCCTGCCCTGCTCCTCGGCTTTTCATCCCGCAACTGCTGCCCCCTCTCGATGACCAGCTACTGGCTGATGAAGAGCGAGCCTGAAGAGTGCTCGATCGACGATCTGGCCGCCGCGCCGAAGAAGACGGTGCCCTGGATCGGCGTGCGCAACTACCAGGCGCGCAACTTCATGCGCGATGGCATGCGCGTGGGCGATGGCGTGCTGTTCTACCACTCGTCCTGTGCCGAGCCGGGCGTTGCCGGACTCGCCGAAGTGGCCAGCGCCGCCTACACCGACGCAACGCAGTTCGACCCGACCAGCCCCTACTTCGATGCCAAGTCCAAACCCGATGCGCCGCGCTGGCTGCACGTGGACGTGAAGCTGCGCCGCAAGACGCGGCTGCTGTCGTTGCGCGAGATGCGCACGCTGCCGCCACTGGCCGGCATGCGTGTGCTGCAGGCGGGCAACCGGCTGTCGATCACGCCGGTGACGCCTGACGAATGGCGTGCCGTGTGCGAACTGCTCGGCGCGTGAATCGCGCCGGATGAGCCGGTTCACCGATGCGCAACTCGTCGGCGGCTCCTGCTGCCGGGCGGCAGGCACAGTCGGCTGTCCAGCCTCAGCCGAACCGGATGCTGGCCAGCGCCACCGAGTTGCCACCCCGGCGCCGCGCTGCGGTCAGCGCGGCTTCACATGCGGCGATCACGTCTTCCTGCGAATGGGCGGTGTGCGGATAGCTGGCGACACCCATCGACACGGTGAAGCCCACTTCCTGGCCGTCGAGCGCGATGATCTGCGTTGCGCACTGGCGACGCAGGCCTTCCATGCGTGAATGCGCGGTGGCCAGGCCCACGCCGGACAGCAGCACCGCGAAGCGCCGATCATCGATGCGGCAGGACGCATCCATCGCCCGCGTATTGCCGCGCAGCAGCCGGCCCATCGATTCATGGATGCGCTCCATCGCCCGCTCGCCGAAGGCGCGGGCCTTGTCGGTCAGCGGGTCGAGTTCCATGTAGACCAGCGCGAATTCGCGGTGTTCACGGGTGGACAGGTCGACCTCGCGGCGCATCTGGTCATCAAAATGCGCACGGGTCGACAGCCCCGTGGCCTGATCGCGCAAGCCCTGGTCGCCGAACTCGCGGCGCAGCGCCACGTTCGCCTTCTGCTGCTGCTCCAGCTGCTCGATCGCGGCCTTCAGCTGTACCTCACGCTGGCGCTGCGTGGACAAGTCCTGCCACACGCTGCAGAGCACACGACGACCCGCGGCCTGGCTGACCGAGCGCAGCACCGACCACTCGCGGCGTTCGCCCTGCCAATCGAATTTGTGATCGCTGGCCAGCGCACTGCCTTGCGCCAGGGCCGTCTGGTCCGCCGTGCGCAGCAAGCTGGCCAATGCGGCATCGATCAACTCCGCATCGTGGTGGCCCAGCACCTGTTCGGCCGGGCGACCCAGGAAGTCGGCCATCGACGCATTCACATACAGGTAGCGACCATCGGCGGCGTCCTTGGCGCTGACCATCCAGCCCTGCTGCGCCGCCAGGGCCAGCAGGGCTTGCCCCAGCGCATGGGACACCACCGACCCGGCCACAGCATCGGCCAGCACACCACCAGCGCCCTCGGCGGGCTGAGACAACAGATTCATCGGCTGGGCATGCACAAGCAAGTGGAGTGGTGGGGCTGGTGGGCCTGAAGGCCGGAACAGCAGGCCAGGAGGTCCGTCGCATTCTGGGCAGCGCTTGCTCTGCAGATCAAGCCAACGATTGCCAGTTCTCCCTAGGTTCGATCATACCTAGCCGGGTCGCCGCTTCCGGGTCAGCTCAGCAGCAGCTGCACACTGTGTTCGTACAGCGAGGTCAGCCGTTCGAAGCTTTGCAACAGGGCCTCGCTCTCCCGGGCCAGCACCAGGCGGCTGTCGCGCTGCTTGGCGTCGCGCATCCCGCCCAGCATGCGTTGCCACTGGCCACGGGCCACTGCCAGCGTGGCGCGGATCTCGTCGCTGGTCAGCGGCGCCTGCTCCAGTTGCAGCAGCGCGGCATCGAACTCCGCCACCGAGGCCCCTGCCGACAAGGCCTGCGCCTGCGCTGCGGCCTCGGGCAGCAAGCCGGCCAGCAGCGCCTGCTTGGCCAGGCGCTGGCACAGCATGCGCTGGCGGCCGCTGAGGTTCACCACCTGCAGGTTGCGGCGGCCGCTGGCGGCCTGCAGGCCGTCGGTCAGGCGCTGCGCGTCGTCTAGCAACTGCTGTGCAGCGGCATCAATGCCGGCCAGGTCGATGCTCGCGGCGGCGTCGGGCAGCTGCGCTCGCAGGGCTTGCCACGAAACCAGCGTCGCGGCGCGCAGCGGTTGCAGGCTGTCGTGAAGCGCCAGCGCCGCGAGCTGGTCGATGTTGGCCTGCGCGCGGCTGGCCGAATCACGCAGCAGGGTGTCGGCCAAGGCCCGGTCGACCCCGGCTTGCGTCAGCGCCAGGGCCTTGACGATGCGCTGCGAGAGCATGCGCAGCTGTCCGGCACGGTTCACCGCATCGGCTGCTTCGGCGGCCTCGATCAGCGCCCGCGAGACTTCGCCGACACGCAGATTGGCCTGCATCGACGCCGTTCGCAGCAGCGCAAAGGCATCGGGCTCGCTGAGCTGCTGCGCGCTCATCAGCATGCCCTTGGCGCGGTCGACCCACTTGCGTTCTTCCAGTCGCGCCAGAGCGCCCGCCAGTTCCCGCTGCTGGGTCTGCCGGACCTTGAACTGCGCCCGCACCAGCGGGCTGGCCAGCGCCAGCTGCGCAGCCGTGCAAGGCGCCGGCGCACAGTGCAACACGCCGGCGGCCAGGGCCGCTTCGGTCAGCTCGATGGCCATCGACTCGCAGAACAACATCACCGGCGCGGCAAACCCGGCCTGCATCAGCATCAGGCCGTCGACGAGCGTGACATCGATCACATCAGCTTGTACGACGACCAGTTCAGGTGCAAGCCGCACGGCTTCGCGCACCAAGTTGCGACACGCAACGGCACCCGCCACGCGCCACCCATCGTCGCGCAGGCGCTGTGCCAGGGCCTCGGCGAGGGCTTCTTCAGGGGCGGCAATCAACAGCGGCATCAGAGGGCAGACACGGTCACGGCAGGCGTCGATCGGCAAGCATAGGCCAGGATCACCGGCGCCGGGTCGCTTGGTCGGCACGCTTGTTGCGTAGCAGCAATCGCCGGGCGTAACGACGCGCTCGGGTCGGTTCCTCACCGACCGCAGCCTTCCCGCCGGCTGTGCCGCGATCCCCTGCCCGGGCCCTTGCGCCCACTGGCTCTTCGCCCCCAGCGCTGCTGGCATTCCCTTCGACGTTCGGCCCCTGGCCTCCCCTAGACACCCACCATGTCGTCATTCAAGAGCTTCCTGCGCGCCGGTCATGCCCCCACGCTGTTTGCGGCATTCCTGTACTTCGGCTTTTCGTGCTGCATCTGGGTGCTCAACGGCGCGATGGCGCCGTTCATCGGCGAGACCTACCAGCTCAGTCCGGCGCAGAAGGGCCTGATGCTGTCGGTGCCGATCATCGCCGGCGCGCTGATGCGCTTTCCGCTGGGCGTGCTGGCGCAGTACATCGGCCGCAAGAACGCCACGCTGGTCGAGATGGCGATGATCGCGGTGGCCATGCTGTTCGGCTTCTTCTTCGTCAACAGCTTCAATGACCTGCTGAAGATGGGCGTGCTGCTCGGCATCGCGGGCGCCAGTTTCGGCGTGGCGCTGAGCCTGGGTTCGGGCTCATTCCCGCCGCAGCACAAGGGGCTGGCCATGGGCCTGGTGGGCGCCGGCAATGTCGGCACCGCCGTGTCGGTGCTGGTGGCGCCGCCGCTGGCGATGTGGCTGGGCTGGCAGGCGGTGTATGCGGTGGCCGCGGTGGCGATCCTGATCCCGATGGTGGTAATGATCGTCTTCGCGCAGGAGCCGCCCGATGTCGACAGCCACGCCAGCTTCCGCTCGCACATCGCCTGCCTGTTCGAGAAGGACGGCTGGGCCTTCAGCCTGATCTACGGCATCACCTTCGGCGGCTTCATCGGGCTGACGACCTTCCTGCCCTCGTACTACTACGACCAGTTCGGCGTGAGCAAGGTGCAGGCCGGGCAGTTGACGATGCTGGCCGCCTTCATGGGCGCGGCGCTGCGCGTGGCCGGTGGCTGGATCTCCGACCGCTGGGGCGGCGTGAACACGCTGACCCTGGTGCTGGTGATGGTGGCCGTGTGCCTGGTGGCGGTGGCGTTTTCCAGCGGCTCGCTGGTCGGCACCACGCTGCTGCTGATGCTGTGCTTTGGCGCGCTGGGCGCCGGCAACGGCGCGCTGTTCCAACTGGTGCCGCTGCGCTGGCCGACGACCACCGCGGTGGCCGGCTCGATGATCGGTGAGATCGGTGCGCTGGGCGGTGGCCTGGTGCCGAACGCCATGGGCCTGTCCAAGCAATACCTCGGCACTTACGCGTGGGGCTTCGTTCTGTTCGCCGTGCTGTCGTTGGTGATGCTGGGCGTGATGATGTTCATGCAGATCCGCTGGACGCGGACCTGGGCCGAGCGTGGCGGGCGCGCCCGCACGACACCGGCACCCGCCGCCCCTGCGCCATCGTCGCTGCGAAAAGGGCGAGTGGCGTGAGACTGCGTGCCTGCTCAGCGCTGTCAGCGTGGCAAGAACAACAGCCACACGATGAGCAGCACATTCAGCCCCACCGACAGGGCCAGTGCGATCTTCCACATCGCAGCCGGGTCACGGTTGACCAGCGGCGTGGCGGGCGGCGCAGCCAGCGGGCGCGAGGCGCCGCGTTCCAGCGCCAGCAGCAGTTCCTCGGCCGTCTCGAAGCGCTGGCGGCGGTCGCGCGCCACGGCCTTCAGCACGACATGATCGAGCCAGATCGGCACCTCGGGCCGGATGCGCGAGGGCGGCACCGGATCTCGGCGGTAGCGCGCGGTCTGGTAGGGCTCGATCTCGCCGTACGGCAGCCGACCGGTCAGCCAGCGGTACAGCGTGACGCCCAGCGCGTAGAGGTCGCTCATCGCATCGGCCTGGCCGCCCTCTTCCCATTGTTCCGGGTTCATGAAGCTGGGCGTGCCGGCATGCAGGCTGCGCACCGAGCCGGGCTCATTGCCCGAAACGGCCACCCCCAGGTCCAGCAGGCGCCACTGGCCGTCGTCGGCGAGGTGCAGGTTGGCAGGCTTGACGTCGCGGTGGATCACTCGCTGGCGATGCAGCCGGCCGAGGGCCCGCGCCATCGCGATGGCGCCCTGCACCACCTCGTCCACGACGAAGCGCTTGTCGTCGGCCAGCTGCTGCTCGAGGGTGGCGCCACTGTGCCAGTCGAACACCACGTAAAAGGCCGTCGGCGCCCGCTGCGGCCGCACGCGCACGAAGCCTTGGGCCTGGCGTTCGGTGACGGTCTGGCCCAACCAGGCCTCGTGCGCCAGCATGCCGCGCTCTTCGGCGTCGCCGGCACGGCTTTCATGCAGGGTCTTGATGGCCACCAGTTCGCGCGTCGCGTTCTCGCGCGCCTGGTACAGCCGGTGCACGCCGGTGTCGGCCACCAGCGCGGTGATGGTGTAGCCATCGATGCCGTCGCCCACCTTCCAGCGCGGCGCGGCCGGCAGCTGCCGGCCCTGCAGCAGTGCGTCGTCCAGCCGCTGGCTGGCCAGGCCCTGCACCTGGATCACCAGGGCGGTGACGTTGTCACGGCTGCCGGCGGCCAGCGCGGCCTGCACGATGGCCTCGCTCACGCCCTGCGCCGGGCCGGTGGCGCCGAGCAGCTTGCTCAATGCGGCGGGCTTCAGCGCGCCGTGCACGCCATCGCTGCTGAGCAGCAGCACGTCGCCGATCTGCAGCGCGCCCTGGTGGAAATCCACCCGCACGGTGTCTTCCAGACCCAGTGCACGCGTCAACTGGCTGCGCAGGTCCGGATGGTCCAGCGCATGGTCCTGCGTCAGGCACAGCAGTTCACCATCGCGCAACAGCCAGGCCCGCGTGTCGCCGACATGCGCCACGGTCCAGGTCTGGCCCTGCAGCGCCAGCGCGGTCAGTGTGGTCAGGCCCGAGGCATCGTCGCTTCGCCTCTTGTTGTGATCAGCCAGCCAGGCGTTGTGCGCGCCGATGAGGCGATCCAGCGCCACGGTGGTCTCCCAGGTCGCCGGCACGGCATGGAAGTCATTCACCAACGAGATCACCGCGGTCTGCGCCGCGGCGCGGCCGTGGCCGCCGGCAGACACACCGTCGGCCACCGCGGCGATCAGCCCGCGCCCGGCTTCGTGCGCCGGCGCCTGCAGGGCCGCCGTGAAGTCTTCGTTGAATTCCCGTTGGCCGCGCTCGCTGCAGCGGCCGATATCGACATGAAAGCTCATAGGGCCGCGATTCTGGGCCCTGGGCGCACCTGTGCGCGCGTTGGCACCGCGATTGCTAGTCCTGACCCAGGTTCGACGGAGATCTGACGATGAAGAAAATGAAACTCGTGATGGTGGGCAACGGCATGGCCGGCGTGCGCACGATCGAAGAGCTGCTGAAGATCGCGCCCGAGCTGTACGACATCACCGTCTTCGGTGCCGAACCGCACCCGAACTACAACCGCATCCTGTTGAGCCCGGTACTCGCCGGCGAGCAGACGATCGACGAGATCATCCTGAACCCGGTGTCCTGGTACGCCGAAAACAACATCACCTTGCACCTGGGCAAGAAGGTGGTCAAGGTCGATCGCACCAAGCGCCTGGTGATCGCCGAAGACGGCACCAGCGCCGAGTACGACCGCCTGCTGATGGCCACCGGCTCCAACCCCTTCATCCTGCCGGTGCCGGGCAAGGACCTGGGCGGCGTGATCGCCTACCGCGACATCGCCGACACCAACACGATGATCGAGACCGCCAAGAGCTTCAAGCATGCGGTGGTCATCGGCGGCGGCCTGCTGGGCCTGGAAGCCGCCAACGGGCTGATGCTGCGCGGCATGCAGGTCACCGTGGTGCACATCATGCCCTGGCTGATGGAGCGCCAGCTCGATGATGTGGCGGCCAGGCTGCTGCAGAGATCGCTGGAAGACCGCGGCCTGAAGTTCATGATCGGCGCGCAGACCCAGGCGCTGATCGGCGACAAGGAAGAGGGCAAGGCCGGCCGCGTGATGGCCGTGCAATTCAAGGACGGCACCGAGATCCCGGCCGACCTGGTGGTGATGGCCGCCGGCATCCGCCCGAACACCACGCTGGCCGAGACCATGGGCTTGCACTGCAACCGCGGTATCGTCGTCAACGACACGCTGCAGACCACCACCGACCCGCGTATTTACGCCGTTGGCGAATGCGCCGCACACCGGGGCATCGCCTACGGCCTGGTGGCGCCGCTGTTCGAGCAGGGCAAGGTCTGCGCCACGCACCTGGCGCAGTTCGGCATCGGCCGCTACACCGGCAGCCAGACCTCGACCAAGCTCAAGGTCACCGGCATCGACCTGTTCTCCGCCGGCGACTTCATGGGCGGCGCCGATTGCGAAGAGATCGTGATGAGCGACCCCTTCGGCGGCGTCTACAAGAAGCTGGTGATCAAGAACGACCAGCTGATCGGCGCCTGCCTCTATGGCGACACGGTGGACGGCAGCTGGTACTTCAAGCTGCTGCGTGAAGGCCGCACGGTCAGCGACATCCGCGACAAGCTGATGTTCGGCGAATCGAACATCGGCGATGTCGGCCACGAAGGCCACAACCGGGCCGCGGCGATGGCCGATTCCGACGAGGTCTGCGGCTGCAACGGCGTCAACAAGGGCACCATCTGCAAGGCCATCAAGGACAAGGGCCTGTTCACCCTGGACGAGGTCCGCAAGCAGACCAAGGCCAGCGCGTCCTGCGGCTCCTGCACCGGCCTGGTCGAGCAGCTGCTGATGTTCACCGCCGGCGGCGACTACTCCGCCGCGCCGAAGAAGAAGGCCATGTGCGGCTGCACCGATGCCAGCCACAGTGAGGTACGGGAGGCCATCCGCAAGCCGCTGCCCGATGGCTCGAAGCTGCTGACCATCGATGGCGTCTACAGAACGATGGGCTGGCGCACGCCCAACGGCTGCTCCAGCTGCCGCCCGGCGATCAACTACTACCTGATCAGCACCTGGCCCAAGGAGGCCAAGGACGATCCGCAAAGCCGCTATATCAACGAGCGCAGCCACGCCAATATCCAGAAGGACGGGACCTACAGCGTCATCCCGCGCATGTGGGGCGGCGAGACCACGGCCGACGAGTTGCGCCGCATTGCCGACGCGGTGGACAAGTACAAGATCCCGACGGTCAAGGTCACCGGCGGCCAGCGCATCGACCTGCTGGGCGTGAAGAAGGAAGACCTGCAGGACGTCTGGAAGGACATCGGCATGCCATCGGGCCACGCCTACGCCAAGGCGCTGCGCACGGTGAAGACCTGTGTCGGCAGCGAGTGGTGCCGCTTCGGCACGCAAGACAGCACGCAGATGGGCAAGGACCTGGAACGCGCGCTGTGGCGCATGTACGCGCCGCACAAGGTCAAGCTCGCCGTCTCGGGCTGCCCGCGCAACTGCGCCGAGGCCGGCATCAAGGACGTGGGCGTGATCGGTGTGGACTCGGGCTGGGAAATCTATGTGGCCGGCAACGGCGGCATCAAGACCGAGGTCGCGCACTTCTTCTGCAAGCTCAAGACCGCCGCCGAGGTGCTGGAGTACAGCGGCGCCTTCCTGCAGATCTACCGCGAGGAAGGCTGGTACCTGGAGCGCACCTGCCACTACGTGAATCGCGTGGGCCTGGACTATGTGAAGAAGAAAATTCTGGACGACCACGAAGGCCGCAAGGCATTGTGGGAGCGCCTGCAGTTCAGCCTGGACGGCGAGCCCGATCCGTGGTTCGAATTCGACAAGGCATCGGTGGATACGCGGCAGTTCGCAAAGCTGGAAACGGCCTGACCCGAGGAGACGACAAATGAGTGAATGGAAAGTGATCTGCCGCGTGGACGACATCCCGGTGCTCGGTTCGCGCCGCGTGGCGCGCCCCAATGGCATGGACGTGGCCGTGTTCCGCAACGACGAGAACCAGGTGTTCGCCCTGCTCGACCGCTGCCCGCACAAGGGCGGGCCGCTGAGCCAGGGCATCGTGTTCGGCACCAGCGTGGCCTGCCCGCTGCACAACTGGACCATCGGCCTGGCCGACGGTTGCGCCAAGTCGCCCGACGAGGGCTGCACGCAGAAGTTCAGCGTGCAGGTGGCGGATGGCCAGGTGCATCTGGACCAGGGCGAACTCGACACGCTGGCGCTCGACGCGCCGCGGCCTGTCGCGGGTCCGGCCGGCAAGGAGCTGGCCAGCGCATGACCGCAAGGGAAATCCGCGCACACCATGGCTGAAACCAAATCCACCTGCCCCTACTGCGGCGTTGGCTGTGGCGTGGTCATCGCGTCCGAAGGCGACCAGATCACCGGCGTGCGCGGCGACCCGGACCATCCGGCCAATTTCGGCCGGCTGTGCACCAAGGGCTCGACCCTGCATCTCACGGCCTCGGCGCCGGTGACGCTGCAAACGCGGCTGCTGCATCCGATGCGGCGTGCGCAGCGCACCGAAAAACCTACGCGCATCTCGTGGGACGATGCGCTGGGCAGTGCTTCGGACAAGTTCGCCGGCATCATCCAGCGCCACGGCCCGGACGCCGTGGGCTTCTACATTTCCGGCCAGCTGCTCACCGAGGACTACTACGTCTTCAACAAGCTGGCCAAGGGCCTGATCGGCACCAACAACGTCGACACCAACTCGCGCCTGTGCATGAGCAGCGCGGTGGCCGGCTACAAGCTCACGCTGGGCGCCGACGCGCCGCCGGCCTGCTATGACGACGTGAAGCATGCGCAGTGCATCTTCATCGTGGGCAGCAACACGGCCTATGCGCACCCCATCCTGTTCCGGCGGATCGAGGATGCGAAGGCTTCGAACCCGCAGCTCAAGATCATCTTTTGCGATCCGCGCCGCACTGACACGGCCGAGATCGCCGACCTGTACTTGGCCGTCCAGCCCGGCACCGACGTGATGCTGTTCAACGGCATGCTGCACATCATGCTCTGGGAAGGCTGGGTGCGCCACGACTACATCAACGCCCATACGACGGGTTTTGACGAGCTCAAGGCGACGGTGCGCGACTGCACGCCGGACCTCGTGGCCCAGATCTGCGGCATCAGGAAAGAAGACCTGTTCGCGGCGGCGAAGATGTTCGCCACCTCGCAAGCCACGCTGAGCCTGTACTGCCAGGGCCTGAACCAGTCCACCAGCGGCACCGCGAAGAACGCGGCATTGATCAACCTGCACCTGGCCAGCGGCCAGATCGGCAAGCCGGGCGCCGGCCCGTTCTCCCTCACCGGCCAGCCCAATGCCATGGGCGGGCGCGAAGTGGGCGGCCTGGCCAACCTGCTGTCCGCGCACCGCGACATGGCCAACCCGCAGCACCGTGCCGAAGTGGCTGCCCTCTGGGGTGTGCCCTCGGTGCCGGAGAAGCCCGGCAAGACGGCCGTGGAAATGTTCCAGGCAGCGGCCGACGGCGAGATCAAGGCGCTGTGGATAGCCTGCACCAACCCGGCCCAGTCCATGCCCGATCAGACCACGGTGCGCCGGGCGCTGGAGCGTGCGGAATTCGTGGTGGTGCAGGAGGCGTTTGCCACTACCTCAAGTTGCGCCTATGCCGACTTGCTATTGCCCGCCACCACCTGGGGCGAGAAGACCGGCACCGTCACCAACAGCGAACGCCGCATCAGCCGCGTGCGCCCGGCTGTGCCCAAGCCCGCCGGCACACGCCACGACTGGGCGATCGCAACGGAATTCGCGCAGCGGCTTGAAGCCGTGCTGCGGCCGGGCCTGCCGACGCTGTTCCCCTATTCGCTGAGCGACGAAGCCGCAGCGGTGGAGACGGTTTGGAACGAGCATCGCGAATCGACCCGCGGCCGCGACCTCGACATCACTGGCATGAGCTATGCCCTGCTGGAAGCCAGCCCCCTGCAATGGCCCCTGCCCTCGGGCCAGACCGTAGGCAAGGCACGCCTGTATGAAGACGGCGTGTTCCCCACGCCAGACGGCAAGGCGCGCTTTGCCAACACCGTGTACAAGCCCGTGTCCGAGCCGCGCGAATCGCGCTATCCGTTCTCGCTGACCACCGGCCGCCTGCGCGACCAATGGCACGGCATGAGCCGCACCGGCACCGTGGGGCGCCTGTTTGGCCATGCGGCGGAACCTTCGATCCAGATGAACCCGCAGGACATGGCGCGGCGCCTGCTCAAGCAGGGCGACCTGGTGCATGTCACGAGCAAGCGCGGCTCCATCGTGGTGCCGGTGGAAGCCAGCAACGAAGTCGGCGTGAGCCAGGCGTTCATGGCCATGCACTGGGGCAGCGAATATCTAAGCGGTTGCTCCAGCACCGGCGAACGCCTGGCCGGTGTGAACGCGATCACCACCTCGGCCTATTGCCCCAGCTCCAAGCAACCGGAACTCAAGCATGCGGCGGTGAAGATTCTCAAGGCCGAGCTACCCTGGTCGCTGCTGGGCGTGGCCTGGCTGGCCGAAGATGAAGCCCTGGCAGTGCGCGAGGAACTGCGCGAGATCATGGCGCTGTTTCCGTTCGCCAGCTGTGTACCGTTTTCCAGCAATACGCCGCTTGCCGGCGCAAAAGGCAGCGCGCGCACCGGCGTGCTGCTGCGGGCCGCGGCGTATGAGCCGCCGCCCGACGCGTTGGTGCAGCGCATCGAAACCCTGCTGGGCGTGGCCGGCAGCGACGCGCTGCGCTATGCCGACAAGAAAAAAGGCCAGCACCGGGCGATGCGCCTGATTCGGGTCGGCGACGCCGCGCACCTCGATGGCTTTGTGCTGGCCGGAGACACCAGCGCCGAAGCCTGGATCAAGACCTTGCTGCAAGACGAGTTGCCGGCCCAGGCCTATGGCCGCCTGCTGCTGGTGCCCAGTGCCAAGGCACCGGTGGCGATCCAGTCGCGCGGCAAGCAGGTGTGCACTTGCTTCAATGTGACCGATGCGGCGATCCAGGAGCAACTGGCCACCTCGCGCGGAAACGAGGAGCAACGCCTGGCCACGCTGCAAACGGCGTTGAAGTGCGGCACCAACTGCGGCTCGTGCGTGCCCGAACTCAAGCGCATGGTGCGTATCGTCATGCCACTCAAGCAGATGGCCTGACGACTTCATTCGGCTTATAAGCTGAAGTCATCAAGCTTCGCGGAAAATGGCGCCATGGGCATCAGTCAGTACATCAAGGTCATCGGCCGCGGCAAGCAGGGCGCGCGCGCGCTGAACCGCGAGCAAGCCACCGACCTGTTCGGCCAGGTGCTGGAC
>NZ_DATILJ010000015.1:0-10070 GCF_035476535.1 Aquabacterium sp. | reverse complement strand
CCTTCGATGCCGCCCTGCCCTGTGTCGTGTTCATCCACGGCGCGCTGAACGACCACAGCGTCTGGACGCTGTTGGCGCGCTGGCTCGCGCACCATGGCCACGGCGTGCTGGCGGTCGACCAGCCGGGGCATGGTCGCAGCGAGGGCCCGCCGCTGGCCGATGTCGAAGCCCTGGCGGACTGGACACTCGCGTTGCTGGATGCGGCGGGCGTGCAGCAAGCCGCGCTGGTCGGCCACAGCATGGGATCGCTGATCGCGCTGGAAGCGGCCGCGCGCGCGCCCGGGCGGGCCACGCGGCTGGTGATGGTCGGCACGGCCTACCCGATGAAGGTGTCCGAGGCGCTGCTGAACACCGCGCGGGATGCGCCGCTGAAGGCCATCGACATGGTCAATGCGTTTTCGCTGTCCAGCATCGCCAACAAGCCGAGCTACCCCGGCCCCGGCACCTGGCTGCACGGCGCCAACCGCGCGCTGATGCGCCGCGTACAGCGCGGCCAGCCGGCGCTGAACCTGTTCCACCACGACTTCAGCGTCTGCGACCGCTATGCCGACGGCATGGATGCGGCGGCGAAAGTGCGCTGCCCCGTGCACTTCGTGCTCGGCGCGGCCGACCAGATGACCAGCCCCAAGGTCACGCGCGACATCGCCGCGGCCTTGAATGCGCAGGTGCACACGCTGCCCTGCGGGCATTGCCTGATGCAGGAGCAGCCCGATGCGATGTTGAATGCCTTGCGTCTCAGCCTTGCCTAGAAAGCATCACCATGGGCACCGCCACTGCCGAACAGCTCAAGCGCATCCAGAGCTTCGCCGAGTTCTACCCGATCTACCTGGGCGAGCACGCCAACCGCACGTGCCGGCGCCTGCACTTCATCGGCTCGACGCTGAGCCTCGCGTGCCTGGCCATGCTGCTGGCCACGGGGCGGCAGCAATACCTGCTGTACGGGCTGCTGTGCGGTTACGGCTTTGCGTGGATCGGCCACTTCGTTTTCGAGAAGAACAGGCCGGCCAGCTTCAGCCGCCCGCTCTACAGCTTCATGGGCGACTGGGTCATGTACAAGGACATCTGGACCGGGAAGATCCGGTTCTGATGGCCGGTTCTGGCGACGTCAAGCGATCAAGGGTCGCAGCGCCGCCAGCATGTCATCGACCATCGCCTGCAGGTCGTACTGCGGCGCCCAGCCCCAATCGCGCCGCGCAGCACCGTCGATGATGGCTTGGGGCCAGCTGTCGGCAATCGCCTGGCGGAAGTCCGGCGCGCAATCGAGCGTGAAGCCGGGGATGCGCCGTGCTATCGCGTCGCCAATCTCCTGCGGCGTGAAGCTCAAAGCGCCGAGGTTGTAGGAACCGCGTTCGGCGATACGCTCCGCCGGCGCTTCCATCAGCTCGATCGTTGCGCGGATTGCGTCGGGCATGTACATCATCGGCAAGCGCGTGTCGGCACCGAGGAACGAGGTGTAGCGGCCGGTCTTCAATGCAGCGTGGAAGATCTCCACCGCATAGTCGGTGGTGCCGCCGCCGGGCGGCGTCTTCCAGCTGATCAGGCCGGGGTAGCGCAGGCTGCGCACGTCCACGCCATGGTGCGCGTGGTACCAGGCGCACCAGCGCTCACCGGCGAGCTTGCTGATGCCGTAGACGGTGCTGGGATCCATCACCGTCGACTGCGGCGCGGTGGCCGGCGTTCGCGGGCCGAAGGCGGCGATCGAGCTGGGCCAGAACACCCGCTCCAACTTCGCGGTGCGGGCCAGCTCCAGCACGTTCAGCAGGCCGTTCATGTTCAGGTTCCAGGCCCATTGCGGATGCTTCTCGCCATTGGCCGACAGCGCGGCGGCCAGCAGGTAGACCTGCGTCACGCCGTGGCGCTTGACGATGGTGGCCAGCGCCGCGGCGTCGGTGACGTCCAGCGCCTCGTGCGCTGCCTGCGGCAGGCGGCCCTGGGGCGCCAGATCGCTGGTCACCACGGCTTGCGAGCCGTGTCGCGCGATCAGTGCTTCGCCCAGCTCGGTGCCGATCTGGCCATTGGCGCCGATGATCAGAATCTTTGGCGTGCTCATCGAATCAATCCCAGTTCACGCCCGGCCTGCGTGAAGGCGGCCACCGCGGTTTCCAGCTGCGCGCGCTCGTGCGCCGCGCTCAGCTGCACGCGGATGCGCGCCTGGCCCTTGGGCACCACCGGAAAGAAGAAGCCGACGACGTAGATGCCCAGCTCCAGCAGGCGTGCCGCAAGCTGCTGCGCTTTCACCGCGTCGTAGACCATGATCGGCACGATCGGGTGCTCGCCCGGCTTGATCTCGAAGCCGGCCGCACGGATGGACTCGCGGAAGTAGCGCGTGTTGTCATGCAGGGTATCGCGCAGTGAGGTCGAAGCTTCCAGCAAGTCGAGCACCGCGATCGACGCGCCGACGATGGCCGGCGCCACGGTGTTCGAGAACAGGTAGGGCCGCGAGCGCTGGCGCAGCAACTCGATCACCGGCTTCGGACCCGCCGTGAAGCCGCCGCTGGCGCCGCCCAGCGCCTTGCCGAAGGTGCCGGTGATGATGTCGACACGCGCACGCCCGTCGACCAGCAGGCCGCGGTGCTCGTGCGTGCCGCGGCCGGTCGCGCCCATGAAGCCCGAGGCGTGGCACTCGTCGATGGCCAGCAGCGCGCCGAAGCGGTCGCACAGCGTGCGCATCACGTCCAGCTGCGCGATCGTGCCGTCCATCGAGAACACGCCGTCGGTGAAGACCATCACGTGGCGCGCACCGTCGGCCCGGGCCTGCTGCAATTGGGCTTCGAGGTCGGCCATGTCGTTGTGGCGGTAACGCATGCGCTTGGCCTTGCACAGGCGGATGCCGTCGATGATCGAAGCATGGTTCAGCTCGTCGCTGATCACAGCGTCCTGCTCGCCCAGCAGCGGTTCGAACAGGCCGCCGTTGGCATCGAAGGCCGCGGCATACAGGATCGCGTCCTCGGTGCCGACGAAGCGCGCGATGCGCTGCTCCAGCGTCTTGTGCAGGTCCTGCGTGCCGCAGATGAAGCGCACCGAGCTCAGGCCGTAGCCGTGCGTGCGCAAGGCTTCATGTGCCGCGGCGATCACCTGCGGGTGAGACGACAGGCCCAGGTAGTTGTTGGCGCAGAGGTTGACCACCTCGCGGCCATCGGCCGTGCGCACCACCGCGCCCTGGGGGCTGGTCAGCACGCGTTCCGACTTGAAAAGGCCGGCCTCCTGCAGGCCCTGGAGCTGGGCCCGCACATCGGTCAGGAATGCGGCGGTGTCGGTCATGGTGGGCTCCGGGGTTCAGTGCGAGTTTGAGTGGAACTGTTCGATTTACAGAACTTCCGTGCACTATACTGAACGAATCCACTCACAGCAAGTCATGAGCACACCCCTGCGCCCCGCCGCCCCCGAACCGCCCCGCGTCGGGCAGACCCTGGCCCTGCTGCGCGAGCAGCAGGCGCTGTCGCTGGACGAGTTGTCGCGCCGCGCCGGCGTGTCGAAGTCGATGCTGTCGCAGATCGAGCGCGCGCAGGCCAACCCGACCGTCGCGGTGGTGTGGCGACTGGCCAATGCATTGGGTGTGCCGCTGGCCGAGCTGCTGGCCGAAGGGCCACGCAGCGAGCCGCCGGCCATCGTCACCGTGGCTGCGCAGGACACGCCCACGTTCGGCGGCAGCGACGCACGCTGCCAGCTGCGCATCCTCGGGCCGATCGAGCTGGCCGGCCAGTTCGAGTGGTATCAGCTGACGCTGCAGCCCGGCGCAGCGCTGGAATCCGCGGCCCATGAGCCGGGCTCGCGCGAACACCTGACGGTGCTCAGCGGCGCGATGGACGTCGAGGCTGGCGATGCGCGCGCGCGGCTGAAGACCGGTGAGACCGCGCGCTACGCCGTCGACCGGCCGCATGCCATCCGCAACCCCGGCCGCGCCGTGGCGCAAGCCCTGCTGGTGGTCTTGCATCCGGCCTGATGTCCGGCCGCCACCGGCAAGCTCGGACGGCGCACCCCCGGTACGGTGTCAGTGCTCGATGGTGACGCTGAAGCGCGCGGCGCCGTAGGCTTCGCAATCGGCGCTCGGGCAGCTCTTGAGTCCGCCCAGCAGCAGCGGCGAGCTGCGGGTCCAGGCGGCGGCCAGGTCAGAACCGCGCTGCCCGGTGGGCAGCTTCAGGAAAATGTAGTCGCGCTCCTTGCTCAGCTCGCTGTAGTCGCGCGCCTGCGCGCTGACCACCACCAGGAACTCCTCCAGGCCGGCCGGCTCGACGGTGTCGAGCATCCAGGCGGCCTGCGGCAGCTTCAGCGTCTGGCCGGCCTTGATCGCATTGCCGCTGGATTGGGCGTTGGGAAACAGCAGCAGCAGCGAGCCGTCGGGGCCGAGCACCAGCACGTGCACGAAACCGTCGCGCGACGAGCTGACCGTGAAGCCCAGCTTGTCGCGGCCGATGCGCAGGGCGTTCTTGACCGGCGCCGCCTGCACCTTGAAGTCGGCCGTCTGACCGGCGAGGACCTTGTTGAACTCGTCGCGGATCTCGAAGGCCTTGGGGGCGGCGGGCGCTTGCGCCGCAGGGGTCGGCGCGGGTGCGGGTGCCGGCGCAGGTACCGGTGCCACCGCCACGGTGGGTGCCGGCGCCGGTGCCACGGCGGCCGGCTTGGACGCTCCGGATAGCAGGTAGGCAGCGATGCCGCCCCCCACCAGCAGCACCGCGGCCCCGGCGACCACCAGGGTCCTGGTACCGCGGGCCGGTGCTGCTGCCGCAGCCGCGGCGGGTGGTGGCGGCGCCGCCCTGCCCTCGGCCGCGGCAGGTGTCCGGGCGGAAGCCTGGACCGTGGCCTGCACGGTGGCCGGAATGCTGTGCCTGGCGGATGCGGCCGGCGGCAGGCCCAGGTCGGCGCGCAGCGCATCGATGCTGGGCGTGCGTTCGTCCGGGCGCACCCGCAGCGCGTTGTCGATGGCCTGCAGGAAGCCGGGGCTGTAGCGGCCGGCGGCGGTGAGGCTGAGCGGCTGGAAGTTGTCGTTCATCAGCCGGCCCACCGAGGTCGGCGGCGTCTTGCCGGTGATCGCGTAGTGCACCGTGGCGGCCAGCGCATACACGTCGGTCCAGGGGCCCTGCTTCATCTCGGGCACTTCGGCGTACTGCTCCACCGGGGCATAGCCCGGCTTCAGGATGACGGTGAGCGCCTGCGTCATGTCGCTGATGACGCGCCGCGCGGCGCCGAAGTCCAGCAGCAGCGGCCGCTCGCTGCCGGCCAGCAGGATCACGTTGTCGGGCGCGATGTCGCGGTGGTAGCAGTGCTCGGCATGGATCACCGCCAAGGCCTCGGTGAGCGCGGCCAGCAGGGACAGCAGCCAGGCTTCGTCGGGCGCCGTGCCCATGCGCCTGAGCTTGTCCTTCAGCGTCACGCCCTCGTACAGCGGCATCACCATGTAGGCGGTGCCGTTGGCTTCCCAGAAGCGGTAGACCTTGACCAGCGACGGATGGTCGAACGAGGCCAGCAGCCGGGCCTCGTTGACGAAGCTCCGCAGCCCGAGATCGAAGGTCTCGCGATGGCGCTCCGAGCGCACCTGCACCTGGCTGGAGTCCACACGGGCGGCCAGCGACGAGGGCATGTACTCCTTGAGCGCAACACGGCGCTGCAGCGAATGGTCCTGCGCGGTATAGACGATGCCGAAACCGCCTTCGCCGAGCACACCGATGAGCTCGAACTCGCCGAGGTAGGTGCCCGCGGGCAAGGCATTGCCGATGTCGCCTGCCTTGGCAGCGGCCGGCGCGGCGGCGACTGCGGTCGGCGGGAAGACCTGCACGGTGGCCGCGTTCGGATCGACCCCGACAGTGAGGGGCCGGATGGCCGTGCGGTCATCGTCGTCGGAAGGGTCGCTGCTCATGGACGGCGTGTGATGTCGAGCATCGGGAGAGGTGTGCGATTGTGGCGGCAAATCGTGGCCCGACGGCATGCGGCAAACACCGTCGCGTCAATGCCCACAAACCGCCGACAAAACGCCACGCTTGCCGCTACATCGCAGTGAATACTGCTCAGTCTCCTTGCTACGCAAGCATCCTGCCCGCAGAATTCTCGTTCCCCGGACGGAGGGCCAGCGCGGCATGCTGCGCGCGTCGGGCTCGTCCCGTTCGGCCATCCGCAAAAAAGAGAGCCATCGATGAATCGAATGACAAGGGCCGGCGTGCTTGCTGCACTGTTGGCGCTGACGGCGGTAAGCGCATCAGCCCAATCCGACACGCAGCGCGTGGCCGTGACGGACATTTCGATCATCGGCAATACGCTGCTGCCGCAAGCCACGTTGGACGCGGCGCTGGCGCCCTACAAGGGCCAGCGCACGATGGCCGAGCTCAAGCAGGCCGCGGCTGCGGTGCAGGAGCTGTACCGCCAGGCCGGCTACGGCGCCGTGGTCACCTTCCTGCCCGAGCAGGCGGTGGCCGGCGGCAAGCTGGTGATCGGCGTGCTCGAAGGCCGCATCGCGCGTGTCGTGGTGCTGGGCAACAAGCAGTTCAGCGCCGAGAACGTGCGCCGCAGCCTGCCCTTGCTGGCCGAGGGCCAGACGCCGCGGGTGCGCCGCATCGATGCCCAGGTGCAACTGGCCAACGACAACCCGGCGCGCAAGCTGGCGCTGACGTTGGAGGCCGGCAGCAACAAGGGCGAGGTCGACGCGGTGGTCAATGTCACCGAGGAGCCGGTCAGCCGCTGGTCGCTGTCGGCAGACAACTCGGGCAGCCGCCAGACCGGGCGCCTGCGCCTGGGGCTGGGCTACCAGCACGCGGCGCTGTGGGATCGGGACCACCAGCTCTCGCTGCAGGCCCAGATGGCACCGGAGCACCCGAGCGCGGTGCGCATCTTCAGCGGCAGCTACCGCGTGCCGCTGTATTCGGCCGGGCTGATATTCAACACCTTTGCCACCTACTCCAACGTCGACGCCGGTACCACCGCGACTGCCGCCGGCGCGCTGCAGTTCAACGGCAAGGGCCGCGCGCTGGGGCTGTCGCTGACCCGGCTGTTCGACCGCTTCGGAGAATTCGATCAGCGCCTGACGCTGTCGCTGGAGAAGCGCGATTACCTCAACAACTGCGCCATCGAAGGCCTGCCGGCCGGTGCCTGCGGCAGTGCCGGCGAAAGCGTTACGGTGCATCCGCTGGCGATCGAGTACAGCGCCCAGCGCCCCGGCGAGCGCACCGCCGGGTTCAACCTGGCCCTGTCGCACAACCTGAAGCTGGGCGGACGCCACGCCGGCGCCGGCAGCATCGGCGCTGTTCGGCCGGGCGGCGAGTTGGGCTTCACGGTGCTGCGCGGCAGCGCCTATGCCGTGACGCCGCTGGGCCGCGACTGGCGCCTGAACTACCGGCTGACGGCGCAAGCCAGCGCGGACGGCCTGGTGCCCGGCGAGCAGTTCGGCCTGGCCGGCATGAACGCCGTGCGCGGCTACCAGGAACGCGAGGTCACCGGCGACAGCGGCGCAGCCGCCAGCATCGAGGTCATCTCGCCGGCCATCGGCAGCACCGGGCTGCGCGTGCTGGCGTTCGCCGATGGTGGTGTCGCCCGCAACCGCCTGGGCACCGATTGCCTGGAAGGCCAGACCCGTTGCACGCTGGCCTCGTGGGGCCTGGGCACGCGCTTTGCGCTAGGCGCATCGCAATGGCGGTTCGACGTGGCGCAAGCGCTCAAGGACGGGCGTACCAGCGAACGCAACTCGGTGAGGCTGCATTTCCAGGCCAGCCTCTCGTTCCAATGACACGCACCTCTTGTGCATCGGCCGCGGCGCCCGGCGCCGCCTGCCCGACGACCTCTAACCCAAGCGACACCATGCGATCCACAGCCTCCGTTCTCGCCCGCGCCGCGCGCCCGATGCGACGGCGCTTTGCTCCCAAACGCCTGGCGCTGGCCTTGGCCGGCTGCTCGCTGCTCACGCTGATGCTGGACCCGGCACTGGCCCAGGTCCTGCCTTCGGGCCTGTCGGTGGCCAACGGCCAGGCCCAGGTGAACACCGTGGGCAACCGCATGACGGTGGTGAACTCGCCGCAGGCGGTGCTCAACTGGAACAGCTTCTCGATCGGCACGAACCAGTCGGTCTATTTCCAGCAGTCCAGCGCCACCAGCCAGGTGCTGAACCGGGTGGTCGGCAACGACCCCTCGCAGATCCTGGGAAGCCTGGGCAGCAACGGCCGCGTATGGTTGCTCAACCCGAACGGCGTGCTGTTCGGCCAGGGGGCACGCGTTGACGTGGCCGGCCTCGTCACCTCCACGCTGCGGCTGAACGACACCGACTGGCTGGCCGGGCGCTACGCCTTCAACGCTTCCGGCACCGATGCCGCGATCGTCAACCGCGGCGAGCTGCGCACCTCCTTCGGCGGCACGGTCGCGCTGATCGGCAGCGATGTGCGCAACGAAGGCCTGGTGCAGGCGCCAGGCGGGCAGATCATCCTGGCGGCGGGCCAGAGCGTGGAGCTGGTGGACACCGGTGCGCCCAACCTCGGTGTGCGCATCACGGCACCCGCCGGTGCCGCGCGCAACCTCGGCGAATTGAGTGCAGCGGGCGGTCGCATCGACATCCATGCGGCAGCCGTCAACCAGCAAGGCATCGTCAGTGCCGACGCCTTGACCACCGGTGCCGGCGGCGAGGTCTGGATCAAGGCCAGCAAGTCCGTCGAGCTTGGTGCCAGCAGCCGCACCAGCGCCGACGGGGCCAGCGGCGGCACGGTGCAGGTGGCGTCGGACGCAGGCCGCACCACCGTCGACGGCAGTGTCAGCGCTCGGGGCACGCAAGGCACCGGCGGGCAAGTGGTGCTGCTCGGCCGCGAAGTGGGCTTGATGAATGGCTCGCGCGTCGATGTGTCCGGAAATGCCGGCGGTGGCGAGGTGCTGGTCGGCGGTGGTGAACGCGGACAGGACACGCGCTATGCCAACGCGCAGGCGGTCTACTTCGGGCCGCAGGCCAGCATCACGGCCGATGCGTCGGCGCAGGGCCAGGGCGGGCGCATCGTGTTGTGGAGCGACCAGGCCACACGCGCCTTCGGCAGCTTGAGCGCACGCGGCGGCGCGCTGTCGGGCGACGGCGGCTTCATCGAGACCTCGGGCGGTTGGTTGGATGCGCGGCCGGCGCGCGTCGACCTGCGGGCGCCGAAGGGCCGCATGGGCCAATGGTTGCTGGATCCCTACGACATCCTGATCAGCAACTCCTTCACGGTCGGCGTGGAGGGCGGCTACGACGCCGATTTCACCGCGAACGGATCGCCGTCGCAGATCCTGGCCAGCACGCTGCGCGACGCGCTGATCGCCGGCACTAACGTGACCGTCTCCACCGGCGGGTCCAGCGGCAGCGAGAACGGCGACATCACGGTGAGCAACGCCAACCTCTCGGTGGACACGGCCTCGCCGGGCAACCTGACGCTGCAGGCCGACCGCCACATCTCGATCAGCAGTTCCTCCCTCGGCAGCGGCGGCTCCGGTGCAATGGACATCAGCCTGGTCGCAGGGTCTTCGGGCAATGTCACCATCGCCTCGTCGAGCCTCTTCACCAACGGCAAGATCTCGGTCGCTGCCAACCAAGTCAGCATCGACACATCGAGCCTCACGGCCACCGGCAAGATTGCGATCGGTGCCAGTAGCGTGTCATTGGGGTTCTTCGCGTCGATCTCGTCATCTGCCAGTGGCGATGCGATCGTGCTCTCGGGCCGCAACAGCGGCCCGATGACTGCGTTCACGAACTTGATGTCGGCGGGACTGGGCCTATCGTCCGGGCGCTGGATCGTCTACTTCAGCAACATCACCTCGGACGATTTCAACCCCGGTTCATTGGTGTTTGACTACGACTTCAAGCAACACGGTTCGGCTTCCTGTTGCTCGAGCGTCGGCGAGGGCAACGGCTTTGTCTTCAGCGCGCCGCAGACCGCCACCGTCACGGCCACCGTGCTCGGTCGCCAATACGACGGCACGACCAACGCGCCGGTGCTGTCCAATGCCAGCGCGGTCGGCGTACTGGGCGATGTCGGCGAGCTGAACGAGGAATATTCGGCCAGCTATGCCGACAAGAACGTTGGTACCGGCAAGCCGGTGACCTTCGACGGCAGCGATGCTTTCGTCTTCTTCGACAC